>JAHBXQ010000007.1 GCA_019636345.1 Pirellulales bacterium
CATGCCAATCGCGGCGACGACGGCGCACGCCGCAAAACGAGCCCTCAGTCGTCGGAACACAAGTGCGGCAATATTGCCCTTCATCGTGGCGCCTTTCAGTGTTGAGATCGGGCGAGCGGTTTAGTAACGAGATGAGTTGCCAGCGCACTTCCGTGCCGTCCCGCTTGCGCGCGGGTCAGCAACGCGCTTCCAATGAGATCTGCCGAGAAGTCCGTTCATGAAAGTCCGAGAACCAGTTGCCGAATCTGACCGCGGCGAAGGAAGTCATTGACATCAGCGGACGCTTCGCTTGCGCGGCAGTCGCGATCGGGGCTCTGCAACTGCTCCTCGCCTATTTCTTCTTGGGGACGTCGAAGTTCAGTTCGATCGCGTCTTGGCCGGCCTCGACCACGAGCGGTTCCGTCGTAAAGTCCGCAGGCACCCGCTCCAAGTCTTGCGGCGATTTGGACGCATCGTTGGGATCAATGCACGAGACGCTGACGTGGTACCTGCCGGGCAGCAGTCCGTCTCCCGGCAGGTACGACCCGACCACGAACTTGCCGTCCGTCTTGAACGGCCCCGAACCGGGCCGGGCGGGGGTCGACGCCGAGGATTCAAAGGGAGAAAACGTGACATATCCCGGAAAGGGCCACGCCCCGCCGCCGTAGGTGACGCGACCGGCGACCGGAACCAGCGGCTTGTCGTTGCCGCCGCATCCCGCCGCTGCGGCCGCGGCGAACAACAAGGACCCTAATACAAGTTGGTTGGTTGTCTTGAGCACGAGGCGAACGATCAGGCAGGAAGGAAACGCATCCCAAACGCACTACTGCGACACGGCGCCGGATTCTCCGCCGGAAGTCGTGCCGAGAGCGTTGTACAGATAGTAGTCGATGTCCTCGCTCACAAAATGGACCGAAGCGTCCCCCATCAGCAGATGAGCGCCGGAAGGGTGATGGCTCTTGTACCCGCTATTGCGCCAGTAATCTTCGATGACGTTTTCGTTGAGCGCGTTGAACGTGATATGAGTCGAGGCAAAGACGATGACGTTGCTGAACAGGGCGTTGCGGTTGTTGTGAGCCGGGATTGTTTCTCCGGCCATGATGGTGTTCGAGACCCCGTCCTCGACCTGCCGGAGCGTCACCGCCACCGTGGTGCGGCCGAACATCCCGACAAACGCCCCGTCCTGACCGCAAGGGCCGCTTCGGCCGGCCGGATAACAGGGATTCGACTCCAAGGCGCCGGTGGTGGAACCGTAGTTGAGCCCCATGCACACCAGGCGCGCCTGCTCGAACGCCAACCTCGGCGGGCCTGCCGACACGTAACAACGGTCGGGTTGCGTCGGCCCCACCGAGGCGACGTACCAGTTGCCCTGCAGAGGGAACGGCGGTTGCGGCAGGAAGAAGCCCGAGCGATCGTACCGATCGTTGAACAGGGGCTGGCCCGCCACGGGGTCGCTCGGACACACGAACTGCGGCAACTTCAGGCCGTCAAGCGCAGCTCGATTGGCCGCGGAACTCGGCGCCCAGCTAATGTCGCCGACGCTCTTGGGAACCATGTCGAAGCTGGCAACGACCGCAGCCAGTTCCATGTACGGCATGATCTGCGTGACGTAGTTCCAGTGATTCACGGCGCCAGGCTTCATCAGCTCGTCGAACGACCTTCCGTTGTTCGGGTAAAACGCGCCGTAGGGCAACCTGCGGTTCGCGCTCTCGAAATTCGAAAAAGCGAGGCCGATTTGACGGAGGTTGTTGGCGCATTCCGAACGACGCGCCGCCTCACGCGCCGCCTGGATCGCCGGCAGCAACAGCGCGACCAAGACGCCGATAATGGCGATCACCACCAACAGCTCGACCAAAGTAAACGCCCGAGAAGTGCGTTTCATGATGCGCCGCTTTCCTGACGACTGCGAATGCGCAGTCCGCGTGAATAAGTCGGATCGGTGAATTGCGACGAGCAAAGCTTGGCAGCCCCGACGCGTCACCGAACGGATGATGAGAGGAACAAAGTTCGCGATTCCGGGTTGTCGGACGCCCCGCCGGCCGCGTTGAAGTCCGCGTTCGCCGGAAGCGTTCTGCAGGTCGCTCGAACTGCAATTTCAAATGTAACAACGACGGGCATCGGCGAAATTTTCAATTGCGCAAATCTGTTTCTGAATTGCGATCTTGCACACGACGACCGGGTGCGGGCTTGTGCCGCGCACGTTCGCCAGCGGCGAATCGCCCGGCCATGCGGTGCGCTCGACGCCGGACCTATGAGGCGACCAATCGCGTGGTTCCCTGAGGCAAACGCAGTTCGGTGCTGCACATTGCTCTCTTTTCCCATGCTGGTTGCGGAGCCGACGTCCGGCTTGAAAGGACTGGGAGAGAGCGAACCGGTCAGAAAGATCGTCGGTCGCAAATGCAATATGTTTTTGCACAATTACGACATTCTCCGTCGGCCTCGTCGCCGCAATTGCAGGTAAATTGTTGTGTGAATGGCGATCGACGGGTCCCGCGTCAGACGCGTTGCGAGAGTCGATCGTCCCGTCCTCTGTCTCCTCCTCGGCGCCCGTCGTCCCCATGCCTGAACAGCCTCGCGTCGCTCTGCTTGTCGAGACGGCCCGCGGATTCGGCCGCGATTTTCTTCGCGGCGTGGCCCGCTATGCGCAGCTTCACGGCCCGTGGAGCTTCCACATTACCGCGGGCGACTACCGCCACGCGGTGCCGAAGATGCGCACCTGGGGAGGGGCCGGCATCATCGCTCGCATTCCCGACGAGCAAACCGCTCGGGCGATTCTGGAAGCCAACGTCCCCACGGTCGCCCTAGGACTGACCGATCAACAAATGCAGCCCGACAGTCCGCTGGCCGCGTTCTCGGAGGTCAGTTCGGATCCGCGGCAGGTCGCGTCGATGGCGGCCGAGCATCTTCTGCAACGGCGATTCCAGCATTTCGCCTACGTGGGACTGGATGATCGGGCGTGGTCGCGACGTCGCGAGGTCGTTTTCGCGCAACTTTTGACGCAGGCAGGATACGGAGTCCACTCCTACAAGCAGCCGAAGCGCGCCCAGGATCGGGTTTGGGAGCGCGAACAAGCGATCCTCGCCCGCTGGCTGGACGATCTTCCCCGGCCGGTCGGACTGTTCGCCTGCAACGACGACCGTGGTCGCGAGGTGCTCGAAGCCTGCACGATCGCGGGGCTTCGGGTGCCCGAGGACGTCGCCGTCGTGGGCGTCGACAACGACGAGGTGTTTTGCGCGTTGGCCAATCCTCCGCTCTCCAGCGTGGCGCTGAACGCCGAGACGGCCGGCTATCGAGCCGCGGAACTGCTCGACGGCATGATGAGCGGCAAGGTCCGCAAGCCGAAGCGGATCGTCGTCGAGGCTTTGCACGTGGTGACGCGGCGGTCGTCCGACATTGTGGCGGTCGAGGACCCCGACGTCGCGGCCGCACTGCAGTTCATCCATCGCGAGAAGGGATGCAACATCTCGGTCGATTCGGTCGTCGAGGAGGTCGCGGTGTCGCGCCGGCATCTTGAGAAGCGATTCCGCGAGACGATCGGGCGGACGATCCTCGACGAAATCCAGCTCACGCGGCTCGAACGGGCGAAGCGACTGCTGTTGGAAACGACCTTTCCCGTGTCGAAGGTCGCCGATTTTTCGGGGTTCGGGACGGCGGCGTACTTCATCCAGTTCTTCCAACGGCGCGTCGGGGTCACGCCGCGGCGCTATCGTCAGGAACTCGGCTACACCGCCGGCGTCGCGCGCCCGCAGCCGCAGAACGCCCAGTAAGCTCGCAACCAGAGCGCGTCTTCCCAGCGGCGGCTACGGCGTGCGCTCGCCGGAAACGATCTGCAGAACGGCCCGGATATATCCCAACGCATACGCCATCCCCGCGTGCCACGGGGCGCTGCAGGCCATTTGCGGCGCGTGGTCGGGGATGACCACCCCGTTGAAGCCGTTCTCGTGAAGAATTCGCAGCACGCGGGCGAGGTTCACGTCGCCGTCGTCGACGAACGTCTCGCGGTAGTCGGGGACTTTGCCCGCGACGTTGCGCAGATGGACGTATCCGACGGCGCCTTGCCGGGCGTACTTGGCGACCGTTTCGTAAACGTCCCCCTCGGTCATCTCGGCGATGGTGCCGATGCAGAATTCCAGTTTGTTCGCCGGGCTGGGACGGCGGTCGAGAATCTGCTGGAACATGCGGGGCTGGAACACGAGTCGCGCCTGCCCGCGCATCGTCGGCATCGGCGGGTCGTCGGGGTGAGCCGCCAGGGCGACGCCCGCCTCCTCGGCCACGGGGAGCACCTCGTCCAGAAACTCGCCGTGCCGCCGCCACAGCGTCTCGTGGTCGACCGGCGGCACGAACCCCTCCGCTGCATGCGGGTCGACCACCATGTTCCACGCCATGCCGCGCGGCATCGGTTCGTCGTAAGGGCCGTCCATTCCCACCGACGTCGCCCCCCCGCGGGCAAAGGGCCCGGTCGTTCGCCCGCAGACTCCCGCGATGCTGAAGTTATATCCCATGATCGGGATGCCGGCCGCCCCGACGCGGCGGACCGTTTCCTTGACGTTCTCGTAGTGGACCGCTTTGCGCGGGCCGTCCAGCAGCACGTCGTGCCAGTGGGCGGGGTCGAAGTTCTCGATCGCTTCGAGTTCGAGTCCCGCGTCGTTCACCCGCCGTCGCATCTCGACGAGCTGCTCGACGGTCCACAAGACGTCCGGGTCGCCGGCCAAGCCCCATCCGCCGAGCGCCCCGGTCGGTTGGTTGTCGTGGGCGCCGTGATCCCCGCCGCGAAAGTAATCGACCAGATGCGCCACGATGTGCGTACACCCCGCCTGCCGGGCGAACTGCAAGTTCTCCGGCGTGAGCATGTGACGATAGAGACCGAGACCGAGATGCATGGAGGGGCGAGTGGCCAGGGGGAAGAGAGGTGAAGCTCGGCGGAGTGTCGCGCACGCCAATCGTCATGTCGCGTCGTTTGGCGGGGCGACTCAGCCTACGACCAGGGTCGTCGATTGCAGTTCGACGGAATTCGGGCCGACCATCACGGTGAACGCGCCCGGCTCGACGACGAACTGTTTGTCGATGTTCCAGAACGCCAGCCGGTCGGGGGTGAGGGGGAGCGCCACCGTGCGGGTCTCGCCGGGGGCGAGCGTGATCCGCTCGAACCCTTTGAGCTCCTTGACCGGCCGGGTCGACGAACTGACCTCGTCCCGGACGTACATTTGAACGACCTCGTCCCCGATGCACTTTCCGACGTTGGTCACGTCCACGAGCACGTGCGTCGACTCGCCCCGGGCGATTCGCGCTTTCTCTAACCGCGGCGGACTGAACTGAAACTGCGTGTAGCTGAGCCCGAAGCCGAAGGGGAACAACGGCGCCGTCGTGTCGAACAGGTACCCGCGCCGGGCCGAGGGGCGGTGGTTGTAGTACGCGGGAACGTGTCCCACGGAGCGGGGGAACGTGATCGACAGCTTTCCCCCCGGGCTGAAATCGCCGAACAACGCCTGGGCGACGGCGGGACCGGTTTCCTGGCCGAGGTACCAGCACTCGAAGATCGCGTCGGCCTTCTCCGCCAGATTGCGAATCGACAGAGGCCGGCCGTTGAACACGAGCGCCACAATCGGCTTGCCGAGTTCGGCGATTGCGTCGACCAGTTCGTCCTGCAGGCCGAGCAGATCGAGGTCGGTGCGATCGCCCATGTGGACCGCGTCCCACGCCTCTCGCGAGGTTTGTTCATTCCCCCCGAGGGCGAGGACGACGACGTCGGCCCGGCGCGCAAGCTCGACCGCCTCGGCGATCGTGCGACGATCCTCGACCGGGTCGTTCGGGACGACCTCGTCCTGCCACCACGAACCTCCGATCGTGATCTTGCAGCCTTCGTGATAGAGGACGTCGACCGCGTCGCCGACCCGCTCGCGGATCCCCGACAGCACCGTCGAACTCCGCTTCGGTTGGCCGCTGTAGCCCCCTAACAGCTCGCGATCGGCGTTGGGGCCGATCACGGCGATTGTCCGCACCGTCTCGGCCGACAGGGGAGCGACGCTTCCTTCGTTCTTGAGCAGCGTGATCGTTTTCTTGGCCGCTTCGAGCGCCAGCGCCGCATGCTCAGGGCGTCCGACGACTCGTTCGGCTTCGGCCGGATCAACGTACGGGTCCTCGAACAAGCCGAGCTGAAACTTCTGGGCCAACAGCGGGGCGACCAGCGCGTCGAGTTCCGCTTCGGCGAGCGTTCCCTCCTCAACCAACTCGACAAGATGTTGATAGCAATCGGGCTCGGGGAGTTCGATGTTCACTCCTGCGCGCACGGCCAACAGGGCCGCTCCTTTGCCGTCATCGGCTAGGTGATGCCCGTACAACCCGGGCCGATCGGCCAATTCGCGGATCGCGTAGTAGTCGGAGACCACGGTCCCGGCGAATCCCCACTCGCCGCGGAGAACGTCGCGCAGCAGCCAGCGGTTGGCGTGCGAGGGGACGCCGTCGATCTCGTTGTACGAGGCCATCACGCTCATCGCCCCGGCTCGCTTGAGGACGGTCTGGAACGGTGCGAGAAACGTCTCGCGAAGTACGCGCTCCGAGACGCTCACCGGGGCGCAGTTCGTGCCTGATTCGGGCTGTCCGTGGGCGGCGAAGTGCTTGAGCGTGGCGACGACCCGCGACTTGTCTTGGAAGGCGCGATCCCCCTGGAATCCCTGCACGGCGGCGACCCCCAACTCGCCGACGAGATACGGATCCTCGCCGAACGTCTCCTCGACGCGTCCCCACCGCGGGTCGCGAGCGACGTCGACGACGGGGGTGAGGGCCTGATGGGCTCCGCGGACGCGAGCCTCGAGCGCCGTCATGGCGTAGAGCCGCTCGACCAGATCGGGGTCGAACGTGGCGCCCAGTCCGATCGGCTGCGGGAAGCTGGTCGAGTCAATCGCCGCTTGGCCGTGGAGGCACTCTTCGTGGAAGAAGACGGGGATCCCCAGCCGGCTGTTCTCGATGAAGAACTTCTGAATCGCGTTAGTCAATTCGGCGGTTTGCCGGGGCCCGAGTCCGCCGGCGGAGTCGCTGGGTCGTCCCACCTGCCCCAGCCCGTGTCCGTGCCCGAATCGCGCGCGGGCCTTCGCCTCGTCGAACTCGCCGGCCTCATCGACCAGACAGTCGGCTTTCTCGCGCCAGACGCAGGTCATCTGCGCGGCCTTCTCTTCCAGCGTCATCCGCGACAGTAGATCGGCGACGCGCTCGGCGACGGGGAGCGAAGCATTACGAAACGGGACGATTTCGAGCACGGCGGACATGGCGGATTCAGGGCACGGGAGAGGATGCGCAAGGCGCGAGGATGCCAACACGATAGACGATCGAGACCGGCGGGTCGCCGTAGGATCAACGCTCGACGACCTCGAAATCAAACCAATCGAAATCAGCGGGCGTCGATGCCCGCTGGCCGGGGCCCGCGGCGAACATGCCGAGGTAAACGCCGGTGAAGCCGCCGATCCGCTCGCTGGACAGGTCCTGCGGCGAGGCGCCGCCCAGCGGCAACGCTTCTCCCCCCGCGGTGATGCAGAAGAACTGGTACTCCGTGGGCGACGCGATGACCTTGAGCACGACGTCTCCCGGCGGCAGAGGGCGGAGCTCCACCGGCCCGACAACCTCTCCTTTGAGCACCCGGCGGAGCGTCGCCGTGCGGCCGCCGTCGCGACGGGTCACGACCAACGCGTAGTAGTTCGCATCGTTGCCGCGCACGACGAGGCCCGCTTCTTCGCCGTCGCTCTGCGGATCGAACGACAGCTTCGTCTGCACGATGCAAGCGAGGGCCGTTTGCCGGCGCCCGACGAACGCCGGCGAGTCCTGCGCCCCGAGCGGGACCGCCGAGCCGTGCAGCCGGAGATACCCAGGGCGCTCGCTCAGCGACCAATCCTCGGCGCGGGGATTGCGGAGAAAGTTCCAGGCGAAGTCGAGTTTCGGGGCCTCGAACTCGTCGCGCTGCGGCAGCGTCGGCCAGGGGTGCGGCGGCAGCGCGGGGGCCGGGGTCTCGATCTCCATCTTTCCCGCCGTACCGATCGTCGGCCAGCCGTCGTCGTCCCAGACGACCGGGGCGAGGAACGTCTCGCGGCCCAGGTGGTGCACCCGGCCTCCCTGCGGGCGGATGCCCAGGAATACGGTCCACCACCCGGCGGGGGTCTCGACGAAGTCCGCGTGTCCCAGCGCCTGCACGGGATGTTCGGGCCGATCGACATGCGTCAAGATCGGGTTGCGGGGACACGACTCGTACGGTCCCCAGGGCGACTTGCTGCGAGCGATCGTCACCGCGTGGTTGAAGCTCGTTCCCCCCTCGGCGATCAGCACGTAGTACCACCCGTCGCGCTTGTAGAGGTGCGGTCCCTCGGCCCACACGCCCCCCGTGCCGCGCCAGATTTCCTTCATCTCGCCCACGAGCTTGCCCGCGGCGAGGTCGAGCTGCTGCAGTCCGATGTATCCGTCCCCTCCGCCGACATGCCGCATGTAGTAGACGGTCCCGTCGTCGTCGAAGAAGAGCGAGGGGTCGATTCCCTCGCGATCGAGCCAAACGGGCTCGGACCACGGCCCGGCCGGGTCGGTCGCCGTGCAGAAGAAATTGCCTCCGCCCCAGACGTTGGTCGTAACCAGATAGAACACGCCGTCGTGATGGCGGATCGTCGGCGCGAAGATTCCCGCAGAGGGACGCATCTTCTCCAGGTTCAACTGCGACGGGCGATCGAGACAGTGCCCGATTTGTCGCCAGTGGACGAGATCGCGGCTGTGAAAGATCGGCGCCCCGGGAAAGTACTCGAACGTGCTGTGGACGAGGTAGTAGTCGTCGCCGGCGCGACAGACGCTCGGGTCGGGATAGAACCCCGCTTGAATCGGATTCTGAAACGTCGGCTCGGCCCCGCGGGAGGCGCCCGTCACGGCGAGGCAGGCGAACCAACCAGCGATGGCGATTGTGCGGAACACCGAGTCGTCACTCCCTTCTTAAGCAAGTCGGCGAGTCGCAGATTACTCCCCCGCGGCGACTCGCAGCAGTGCGGCGTACGCCGGCTTTGGCTGCAACTTGCGATCGAACAACAGCGGATAGTTCTTCCGCCCGGGGGGGCGATTGTTGAGCCACGAATGGCCGTCGTGGACCCCCCAGAACGTGACGCGCGACAGCTTGTCCTTGTGCTTCCTCAGCACGCGGAAGATCTCGGCGTACCGCTGGGCCAGCGCCGCTTCCAGTTCGGGGGGGAGTCCGTCGGGATAGGGATTCGCCCGCGTCGCGCCCGGAATGTCGCTGATCTCGGCGCCGGTGTTCTCCGACTTGTCGCGCACGACGTTAATGTCGAGCTCGGTCACCATGAGCTTGACCCCCAGCTTGCCGTACTCGACGAGCATGTGGTCGATCTCATCGAGGCTGGGGTAATCCATCCCCCAATGTCCTTGCAGGCCGACGCCGTCGATCCGCACCCCTTTCGCCTGAAGCGAGGTCACCAATTCCGAGATCGCCCGGATCTTTCCCGGATACCACTCGTTGTAGTCGTTGTAGTAGAGTTCGGCCTCGGGATCGGCTTCGTGCGCCATGCGGAAGGCTTGCTCGATGAAATCGTCGCCGATCGCGGCATGCCACGGCGAGCCGGGCGCCCGACCGGGCCCGCCGGGGGCCGTGCCGGTGCGCCAGTCCCCGTTTTCGAGGATTGCCTCGTTGACGACGTCCCAGCCGTGGACGCGCCCCTGGTAGCGTCCGACGACCGCGTCGATGTGCGTCTTCATCCGCTCAATCGCCGTTTCGCGATCGAGCGCCCCGCCGTCCTTTCCCGCAAAGACCCACCCCGGGGTTTGGCTGTGCCACACCAGCGTATGCCCCACGACGAACATCTCGTGTTCCTCGGCCCAATCGACGTATTGATCGGCCGGTCCCCAGTTGTAGCGCTCGGGGTCCGGGTGAACCTCGGCCCATTTGAGCAAGTTCTCGGGGGTCACGGTGTTGTACTCCCGCGCGACCAGCTCCAGGGCGGCCGGTTCTCGCCCCAGAACATGCTGCGTCCCCAGCGCGGCGCCGACGAGGAAATCGTCGCGAAACGCGTCCTTGAGCGCCGGCGGTTCGGCGACGACGGCCGTCGACGCGCAGCAGACAAACGCAAGAGCGGCGGCAGGAAGCAGCAAGGCGTGCATCGTATCAACTCCGTAGCGAGGTCCGTTGTGAAAGACCGACCGCAGGCTTCTCGGCGTCAAGCGTTTGCGGCACGTCGCGCGGTCAACTCGTCGTGCATGTCATGTTCGGCTTGGCGGTCGATTTGGTAGTACAGCAGGCAGACCGCCGCGGCGAAGAACGCCAGCGCGGGGTACAGACTCATGACTTTTGCGATTCCCGCCTTGGCCAACGGGGTTTGGACGCCGTCGGAGACGTAGCCGTGCATGGCCAGGATGTAGCCCTGCAGCGCTCCTCCCAGGCTCAGACCGAGTTTCAGGGCGAACACGGTCGCGGCGAAGGTCATGGCCGTCGCCCGGCGATTGTGCTTCCACTCGGTGAAATCGGCGACGTCGGCCATCATCGCCCACAACAGCGGCACGCTGATCCCGTAAATGAACTGCATCAGGTACTGCACGGCGAACATCGCCTCGGTGGCGGTCGGGGGGAGCAGATAAAACGCCGTGATGCCGACGGCCGAGAGGAAGATGCTCGTGCGGAAGACGTTGCGCTTGCCAAATCGCATTGCCAGCGGCTTCGAGAGGAGCACGCCGACGATCGTCAGCGCCGTGCTGATGCCGTTGAACCAGCCGACGAGTTTGTCGGTTCGCAGGGACGTTCCGAAGATCTCGGTTCGCTCGAGATAGTAGTTGAAATAGGGGACGGTCGATCCGCCGCGCATCGCCAGAGCGATGAAAATGAGCACCGTCGCCGCCGCCAGGACGACCCAATTGCGATTGCCCGCCAGGTCGCGAAGATCGGTCCCCAGCGACGACTTCTGTTGAGCCGTGGGAACGATCCGCTCTTTGGTCGTCAGGAACGTGATGACAAAGAACAGAGCCGCCAGCGCAGCCCAGATCGCGATGGTGATTTGGTAGCCCCGCGCCGGATCGACGACTGTGCCGTCCTCGGCCGTTCCTCCGAAACGGGCGACGAGCGTCATGGTGTAGGCCCCGACGAGAAACTGCGCGGTCATCGCCATGACAAATCGCCATTGGACCAGTTTGGCCCGTTCGGCGATGTCGCCCGTCATGACCCCGGTCAGGGCCGAGTAGGGGACGTTGTTCACCGTGTACATCATCATGAGGGCGTTGTAGGTGACGACCGCCCAGATGATCTTGCCGGTGTGCCCCAAGTCCGGGGCCGTGTACGCCAGCACGAACAGCACGGCGAAAGGAAACGCCGAAGCGAGAATCCAAGGCCGAAACTTGCCCCACCGGGTCTCGGTGCGGTCGGCCAATCCCCCGATGATCGGGTCGTTGATCGCGTCCCACAGTCGCGACGCCCAAAAGATCGTGCCGACCGTGAAGGCGCTCAACTTGAGCACGTTCGTGTAGAAATCGAACAGAAACATCATCTGCGTCATGAACACGAAGTTCGCGGCGCAGTCGCCCAGGCCGTAGCCGATCTTCTCCGAAATCGGCAACCGCTCGTTCTCGGCCGACATCGCTGTTTCCTTATCGCGTCTGCAAGGGCGACGCTCTGACTGAGAAGAGCAATCGCCTCCCGTGGCCGAGGCCCGGAGGGGTGACGTTCCGAGTATTATCGAGCGAATCCACTTCGCCCATATGTAATCGCGAAGAAAAGTTTTCGTATTGCGTCTGCAAATTGCCCTTTCTTCCCTTAGTGACGATGATGCCTTCACGGGCTCGATGAACCGGACGGTCCGGGGCAGTCGTCAATCCCGCCGAGGCGCGGCACGTTCTGCGACTCGTACGTTGTTCCCGCCTCCTGTTGGATCGCCGACGGTGCGAACCGAATTCGGTCGTGCTTGTCGCTGGTCGCGATTCGCTCCTTCATGAAATCACCGCTTGCAGTATCGACGAACACGGCCGCCAGCGGACCGGAAACCAACGGCCGGAGCGACGCGGGGCCCTTTTCGCTCGTCGGCGAAACGGCGGTGGTGACCGGCGGCGGCACCGGGTTGGGATTGGGGATTGCACGGGCCTTCGTCGCCGCGGGGGCGCAGGTCGTACTTGTCGGCCGCCGCGCTGAGATTCTTTCTCAATCGGCCGCCGATCTTGGCGAGAACGCGACTTGGGAAGTCCACGACGTCACGCTCCACGAGGAGCACGGCGAGCTCGTTCAGCGGATCGTCGACCGCGTCGGTTCGCCGACGATTTTGGTCAACAACGCCGGCATCCATCTCAAGAAGCTGGCCGTCGAGATGTCGGCCGCCGAGTTCGCCGAAGTGCTGCAGACCAACCTCATCGGCGCCTTCAGCATGAGCCAGGCCGTGCTGCCGGGCATGATCCAGCGCGGGCGGGGGAACGTGTTGTTCGTGGCCTCGATGGCGTCGTTGATCGGGCTGCCAAAGGTGTCCGCCTATTCCGCGGCGAAGGCGGGGATCGTGGGGTTAGTCCGATCGCTGGCCGCCGAGGCCTCGCCCGGCGGGGTCCGAGTCAACGCCATCGCCCCGGGGTGGATCGAGTCGGATATGCTCCGCAACTCGATGAGCGGCGACCCGGAACGAGAAGCGAAGGTCATCGCCCGCACGCCGCTGAACCGGTTTGGCGCCCCCGAGGACGTCGGCTTGGCCGCGACCTTCCTTTGCTCCACGGCCGCTAAGTTTATCACGGGCGTCGTGCTCCCCGTCGACGGCGGGGCGAGCATTGGGTTCTGAGGCAGGGGCTCGAGATGGGCGAGCCTCGGCCTGACTGGCTCGGCGGAGCCTCGTCCGCTCTGACGAGCCAGCCTCGTCGGTTGGGGGCAGAATCGCGATCGCGTATCTTAAGGGATCGCCGACGTCCTCGTCAGCCGCTTCCGTCACCCCTCCTCGCACGCCATTCTCCTGATGAATTCTTACGCTCGCGCGGGCCGTCGATTTGGCGAGAGAGTTGCGAAGCTCTTTGTCTGGGAACAGATCTCACGCAGAGGCGCAGAGTGCGCAGGCGCCGTCCCGAGAAGCGTCCGGAAATCGAGGCCGCCGGCTCCATCGCCAAGGCGTATCTCGCGCCAGGCGTTCGGCGGCATGAGGCGACCTCTGCAAGCCCAGTCCCGCATGCCGCACAGTTCTGCGACCACTGTGCCTGTGCATGCGACTAGGCTTGAGTCGAGCGTGGTCGATCGCGCATGTCTGTGGCGTCGATTCGCGCTTGTCGTCGGTTGGCTCTTGTGCGTTGCAGCAGACCCCGCCCCGACTTTCGCCGAGACGGGTTACGACGGCTGGCTGCGCTATTCCCCGTTGCCGACCGACCGATTGGAGCGCGTGCGCGCCGAGTTGCCTGCTGTGATCGTGGCGCCCGGGGACTCGCCCGTCGTGGTCGCCGCCGCCGAGGAGTTGGTCCGCGGGTTTCGCGGAATGACCGGCCGCGTGCTGCGCATCTCCGCAGAAGGCCCCGTCGGAGAGGCCGCCATCGTGCTGTCGCGGCTGCCTGACGTCGACCTGCAGGGGTCGCAGTCAGGCAACGCTCCGCGCCGACGGACCTCCGTCGAAGGGTTCAGCATCGACGCTGGCCATTACCACGGACAGCCGGCGATCTTCGTTCATTCGAGCTCTGACCGCGGGCTGTTGTACGGCGCGTTTGCGTTGCTGCGGCACGTGGCGCTCGAGGGGACGCTGGCCGACGTCGCCCTCATGGAGACTCCTTGCGCCCCCGTGCGAATCGTCAACCAGTGGGACAATCTCGACGGCTCGATCGAGCGCGGATACGGCGGGCGTTCGATCTTCTGGGAGAACGACCACGTCGCGACCGATTTGACGCGGATCGGCGACTACGCCCGCTTGCTCGCTTCCGTAGGGATCAACGGCTGCTCGATCAACAACGTCAACGCGGACCCGCGCGTCATCTCCGCGGAGTACCTTCCCGAGGTCGCTCGGATCGCCGCGGCGATGCGTCCCTGGGGGGTGCAGGTCTATCTGTCGCTCAGCTTCGCAACTCCCCGCGAAGTCGGGGGCGCGACAACCTTCGACCCGCTCGACCCCGTCGCGGTCGCCTACTGGAAGGATGCGATCGACGCCGTCTATCGCGCGGTCCCCGACCTGGGGGGCTTTGTCCTCAAGGCCGACTCCGAGGGGCGGCTCGGTCCGTCGCAATACAACCGCAGCCACGCCGACGCGGCCAACGTGATCGCCCGCGCCGCCCAGCCGCACGGGGGCGTGCTGTTCTACCGCGGATTCGTCTACGACCACCGGATGGATTGGCGCGACCTGTCGCTCGATCGAGCCCGAGCCGCGTACGAGAACTTCCGCCCGCTCGACGGCCAGTTCGAGAACAACGTCGTCATTCAAGTGAAACACGGGCCGATCGATTTCCAAGTTCGCGAACCCCCCTCGTCCTTGTTCAGCGGACTGGAAAAGACGAATCTCGCGATCGAGCTGATGGTGTCGCAGGAGTACCTTGGTCAGCAGAAGCACCTGGTTTACCAGCCGACGATGTGGAATTGGGTGCTCGACTACGACTTGCAGGCCGGACCCGCGGACGATCCTGCCGGGACGCCGGTGAAGGAACTGGTCGCAGGGCGCACGTTCGGGCGCCCGCTGGGCGGATTCGTCGGCGTGGCGAATGTCGGCCGCGATGCGAACTGGCTCGGCCATCATCTGGCCATGGCCAATCTGTACGGCTTCGGTCGGCTGGCCTGGAACGCCGATCTCTCCGCAGAGTCGATCGCGCGCGAGTGGACCGGACTGACCTTCGGAACCGACGAAGAGGTCCTCGAGACGATCGTCGGCCTATTGATGCGGTCGTGGGCGATCTACGAAAGTTACACTGGCCCGCTGGGAATCGGCACGCTGACCGACATTATTCACATCCATTTCGGCCCTGGGCCCGAATCGAGCGAGTACAACGGCTGGGGGCAGTGGCATCGGGCCAGCGACACGGGCGTCGGCATGAACCGCACCGTGGCGACCGGCACGGGCTTCATCGGCCAGTACCGGCCGCGCGTGGCCGCGGAGTTCGAGTCGCTCGACACGTGCCCTGACGATCTGCTGCTGTTTATGCACCATGTGCCGTACGTTCACAGACTCGCCAGCGGCAAGACGGTCATCCAGCACTTCTACGACGAGCACTACGCCGGCGCCGAAGCGGCGGCCGAAGCGGCTGAGATCTGGCGGACTCTCGCCGGCCGCGTCGACGAGCAGCGACATCGCGAGGTGCAGGCCCGCATGGACTTTCAAGCGGGGCACGCGGTCGTGTGGCGGGACGCGATCTGCCGTTGGTTCCACAAAAAGTCGGGCGTCGACGACGAGCAGGGGCGAGTCGGCGTCTACCCAGGCCGCCAAGAGGTCGAGGACGCGGATCTGGTCGGGTACAAGCCGACCCCGATCGCTCCCTGGGAAGCGGCCTCGGGGAGCAGTTCGGCCCAGCTCCCCGCCGGCGCCGCTCGCGGCACGGCGACGTTCCGCTTCGTCGGCGAGCCCGGCTGGTACGACGTGCGGGTCCAGTACTTCGACGAGGAGGACGGCGTGAGCCGCTTCCGCGTGCGGCTAGGCGAGCAGTTGCTGGACGAGTGGCTGGCCGACGACCACGTGCCGACGCCGACCACGAAGCCCGATTCCCACTCGTCGACCCGCCGCACGATCCGCGGCGTGCCGCTGCGGCCCGGAGACGCGATTGTCGTCGAGGGAGAAGCCGACGCCGACGAACGGGCGGGGATCGACTACGTCGAGTTCGTTGCCGCGGAGTGATCGGGGGCGCCTCGTACTTTGTCACAGATCGAAATGGTCGACCTGACAAAGCTCTCGAGCGTTGATTGACGTCTTGCGCAAAGGCGCGAGGCGAATCGCAATCGTCCTATCTGACGAGCACGCGCCGTGCGAGTCGGCAGACTCCAATCCCCTTTGCGGCTTCGCGCGGGTGCGCGAGATTCCGCCCCGATGTGCGGCGATCAGTCAGCGCTAACTCTTCAGCACCAACACCGGGCAGTGGGCGAAACGTACGACGCGTTCAGCGACCGAGCCCATGACAATGTGCGAAAAGCCGGTGCGGCCGTGCGAGGGCATGACGATCAGCCCGGCCTTCAACTCCTGGGCGAAGTCGGAGATCTCGTGGGCCGGTTCGCCGAAGCGGACGGCGAACTGCATCCCTTTGTACCGTTCGTCGTGGTATCGTTCGTTGAACACTTCGCGCAGCCGGCCGAGGCGATCCTGATCGCTGACCATATCCCACACGACCCCGGGCTCGAAAGCCGCCAGCGGGGGCGCCACGTGCAGTGCCGTCACAAATTCGGGCGACTTGGCCAGACTCAGCGCGAACAGCACGCCGCGATCCGCCTCCTCAGTAAAGTCAATCGGCGCGACAATCGGATGCTCGGACAATTGCGTGATCATCGGATCCTCTTGGCCTGCCGGCCGGTTGCGTCGCGCGAGAGCTCTTGCCGTTCCTCGTCGGCGGCGGCCAGCACTGCGGCGACTATGTCGAGCGTGGTGAGCACGCCCGCGGGGGCCCCGCGCTCGTCGAGCGCCACGACGCGGTGAATATGCTCCAGACACATGACGCGGGCTGCATGCATGAGCGATGCGCCGGCGTCGATCGATTGGACGGCGGTGCTCATCATCTTGCGGACCGGGGTGAAGTCCTCGGCGGCCCAAGCCGAGCCGGGGGCGCCCTGCAGTCGGCAGG
This sequence comes from Pirellulales bacterium, assembly GCA_019636345.1. Lineage (NCBI taxonomy): Bacteria > Pseudomonadati > Planctomycetota > Planctomycetia > Pirellulales > Pirellulales bacterium. Next base: position 16,690 of record JAHBXQ010000007.1, read on the forward strand.
CGCGGGCCGTCTCGGACAGATAGTCGCGCGAGCTGAGCATGCCGACGCATCGGCCCGCCTCGTCGACGACCGGGGCTCCTGACGTCCCCGCGGCCACCAGCCGCGCGGCTGCCTCGCACGCGGTGTCGGATTGGGGGATCGACACGACGCTGCGTTGCATGACGTCGCACACGCGGAGGCCGCGGAGGCGGTCCATCGGATCGCAAGTAGCGGAGTTCATGAGTGGCGTGATGAGCAGAGGAGATGGGGCGAAAAGTCAGAAGCGGTCGGCCTCGTACGCGTCCGGGCGTCCGGGGTAATTATTGCAGGGCGTCGCCCGGCAGGGGACGCCAGTGCGCCAACTCCTCGGAACCCGTCGCGTTCGTCGCCTGGACACCGCCGTCGGATGGTGCGAAAACGGCGCCGAGCGTCGCACGAGCGAGGGACCGGTGCGCGACAGAGAGAAGCAAGTGCAAACCCGGCGCCGATGCGGCGCCTCGGCAGAGGAGCCCTCCCGCCAAGCCTGTGTGCGATGCGGCGCACCAGGAATCGCCGGATGGGCCCGTTCGCTCAGCCCCGCGAGATTGTCGGCCGATGCTGCCAGTGCGAAGTCGACAAACCTGGGCTTGCGCAGTCGGAGGCTCGGGTTGGGCATAGCGGTTGCAACGGTCCCTCGCCGTGGGCTGCCGCGAGCATCCTGCGGGCGAGTCGATCAGGCGGTCGACAGTTCTGTTCCGAATGACGCCCCGCATTGGTTCTTTCCCCTCGATGGCTCGCGGCGAACGGGGCTGTCGGCAATCAACCGGCGGCCGGCGGCCAAGCGGGGATTCTCTCTGCACGTCGCCGGGCGCGGCGCGAGCGCCGGCAGTCGTCGCACTCGTCGGCCGCTGGCCGAGGCGTACTCAAAATCAGGAGGCTCGAGCGATGGCGCGCCAAGTTGTCTTTCTCAGCGGCGTCCGCACCGCGATCGGCGGGTACGGCGGCAGTCTCAAGGACGTTCCCCCCGGCGATCTCGCCGCGACGTGCGTGCGCGAAGCGGTGAAACGCGCGGGGATCGACCCGACTGACGTCGGTCACGTGGTGTTCGGCAACGTCATTCATACCGATCCGCACGACCATTACTTGGCTCGCATCGCCGGCGTGAAGGGGGGACTCCCGCATGAGGTCCCCGCCTTGACCCTCAACCGGCTGTGCGGCAGCGGCATGCAGGCGATCCTCACCGCGGCCCAAGCGATCATCCTCGGCGACGCCGAGGCGGCCGTCGCCGGCGGGGCCGAGAACATGAGCCGCAGCCCGTACTCGGCCCCCGCCATGCGGTGGGGCGCCCGCATGAACGACGCCAAGCTGGTCGACATGATGGTCGGCGCCCTCAGCGATCCGTTCGACGATTGCCACATGGGCGTCACGGCCGAGAACGTCGCCAAGAAGTGGAACGTCTCGCGCGAGGACCAGGACGCGTTGTCCGTCGAAAGCCATCGTCGGGCCGCAGCGGCTATCGAGGCGGGGCGATTCGTCGACCAGATCGTTCCGGTGGACATTAAGGTCAAACGCGACACGGTTGCGTTCAATCGCGACGAAACTGTACGCGCCGACGCCACGCTGGAAGGGATGGCGAAGCTGCGGCCAGTGTTCGATCCGCAGGGGAGCGTCACCCCCGGCAACGCATCGAGCATCAACGACGCGGCCGCGGCAGTCGTACTGATGGAAGCGGAGCAAGCCGCCGCGCGCGGACTGAAACCGCTAGGCCGACTGGCCGCGTACAGCTACGCGGGGGTCGATCCCAAGTACATGGGCATCGGGCCGGTGCCGGCAGTGCAGTCGCTGCTCAAGAAGTCCGGCCTGACGAACGACGACTTTGACCTGTTCGAGGTCAACGAGGCGTTCGCCGCGCAGGCCTTGGCCGTGTGCCGTGAACTGAACTTGCCCGAGGATCGCACGAACCCCAACGGCAGCGGCATCTCGCTGGGCCACCCGATCGGGGCCACCGGGGCGATCCTTGCGGTCAAGGCGCTCTACGAGCTCCAGCGCACCGGCGGCAAACGGGCGCTGGTGACGATGTGCATCGGCGGCGGGCAAGGCATCGCCGCGATCATTGAGCGAGATTGAACCGGGACTCGCAAGCGGTCGGTTCTCGGCCGACCGCTCGCGAACCGGCGAACTGCATACCAAATCACGACAACCTCCCCTCACCGTTCTTGCTGAGAGTTCGGCGCGTAAATACGCCGGCTCCCAAAGGAGATTTCACCATGGGCCGCTTGGATGGAAAAACTGCGTTAGTCACGGGCGCCTCTCGAGGGATCGGCCGAGCGATCGCGCTCGACTTGGCTCGCGAAGGGGCTAGGATCGCCCTGAACTACAACTCGAACGAAGCGAAAGCCAAAGAAGCCGCCGACGAAATCGCGGCCATAGGGGGCGAGTGCGTCCTCATTCAAGCGAACGTCGGCGTCCCCGCCGAGGCGCGGGCAATGGTCGCCAAGGCGATTGAGCAGCTTGGCCGACTCGACATTTTGGTCAACAACGCCGGCATCACGCGCGATCGATCGCTGAAGAAGCTCACCGACGAGGAGTGGGACGAGGTCGTCCGCACCAATCTCGGGAGTTGCTTCGCGTGCATCTCCGCGGCGATTCCGCAGATGATGGAGCAGCAGTACGGGCGGATTATCAACATCAGCTCGATGAACGGCCAAGTCGGCGCGTTCGGTCAGGCGAACTACAGCGCCAGCAAGGGAGGGATCATCGCCCTGACCCGCACCGCGGCGCTCGAACTGGCCAGTTCCGGGATCACGGTCAACACGGTCGCTCCGGGATTCACGTTGACCGACATGTTCAACGAAGTCCCCGACAAGGTGCAGGAGCAGATCAAGACGCGCATCCCGCTGCGGCGTTTCGGCAAGCCCGAGGAAATCGCCAAGGCGGTCACGTTCCTTGCCGCGGACGGCGATTACGTCACCGGCCAACAGATCAATGTCAACGGCGGAGCGCATATGTAGGGCCTGTCGGCCATCGGCTGTCGACTCTCGGCCGGCGCAACTTGCGATGGGCTGACCGCCGCAAGCGGCCAGCCCATCGCCAACGCGGCTTTTCAGCGGCGCAACCCTCAACAGAATCCCTTCATCCCCCGGTCGCCCTATGAGCGATAAGACCACCTTCGATCCGCTCGATCCTACTGGCGTGTTCAAGACGATACGCGACAAGGGGATGGAGGCCTGGGCCAAGACGATGACCGAACTGGTCGGCAGCGACGCTTACAGCGAAGCGAGCGGGCAGATGCTCGATGCGTGGCTCAAGACGAGCGGGCCGTTCCGCGAGATCACGCAAAAGCTGATCGCCCAGTCGATGGCCAACTTGAATCTGCCGAGTCGCGAGGACGTGACGCGCCTCGCCGAGCGGCTGACTAACGTCGAGATGCGGCTCGACGATCTTGATGCAAAGCTCGACGAATGCTTGAGCCTGTTGCGCACCAGATCGTAGGCCGGACCAACCAACGCCAATTCGGCGAGTTTCGGTGAAGCTCGCCTCCGTCGGCCCGGGAAGGGCCTGGGCAGCACCAGCAGGAGTCGCCTCGCCATGTCCGCGACTGACACCAAGACCGATCACGACGGCCGCCCGACGCCAATGCTCGCCGACTACTGCGAGGCCGCCCACGACGCCGCGAAGAAGCTCGATCGCTTCAACGAGCTGCTGACGACCGACGCCTCGATCGCGATGACCCCGAAACGATGCGTCTGGAGCCTGAACAAGGCGAAGCTGTATCGCTACACGCCCGTCGTCCCCGAGGATCAACTGAAGCCCGTGCCGCTGCTGTTGGTCTTTGCGATCATGAACCGGCCGTACGTGCTCGACCTGCGGCCTGGGCACAGCTTCGTCGAGTACATGTTGCGTCACGGGTACGACGTGTACCTCTTGGACTGGGGCATTCCCGGGCCCGAGGACAAGGATCACCAATTCGACGATTACGCCCTGGAGTACCTGCCTCGAGTCGTACGCAAGCTCAAGGCGCTCACCGGGAAAGAGCAGTTCAGCATGCTGGGGTGGTGCCTGGGGGCGCTTATCAGCACGATCTACGCGGCCTTGCGGCCCGACGACGGACTGAAAAACCTCGTCCTGCTGACCGCCCCGCTCGACTTCGCCGACAAGAAGGTCGGCGGCTTCGTCAAGTGGGTCAGCGATCCCGCATTCAACGCCGACCGCATCGTCGAGACCTTCGGCAACGTCCCGGGCGAGATGATCGACGCCGGCGCCAAGATGCTTAAGCCGGTCGAAAATTACCTCGGCACGTACGTCGGCTTGTGGGAGCGGCTCGACGATCCCGGCTCGGTCGAGGCCTGGCACGCGATGAACACCTGGGTCCGAGACATCATCCCCATGGCGGGGGCGGCTTATCGACAGCTCATCAACGAATTCTACAAGGAGAATCGCCTGATGGAGGGGACCCTCGCCATTCGCGGCGAGAAAGTCGACTTGGCGCAGCTGCGGGCGAGCGTGCTCAATGTGATCGCAGAGGCCGACCACATCACCCCTCCCTGCCAAAGCGAGCGGATCATGAAGCACATCGGCGGCGACGACCATACCGTGCTTCGCGTCAAAGGAGGACACATCGGCATCATGGCCGGCCGCGGAGCCGAGAAGAACACTTGGCCGCATATCGACGAGTGGCTGGCAGCCCGATCCGGGTGACGGCTTGGCCTGCGGGGGCGAATCGGCTCGCCCTGGGGCGTTTTGAGGCGTCGATGCGGCGCAGCCGGGCGGGGCGTCATCGGACGAAACTTCGGATATAGTGACGCTCGGGAGCGACGCTCCCCCGTACGATTTCCGAGGCCTTTGTTGCACGAGGTGGCCATGCCAGCCGATTTGCTCGCCGAAGCGATTCTCCCCCGACTTTCCACAATGTGGTTGGGCCGCAGCTATCATTGCCACGGCGAACTCAGCTCGACGAACGACGAGGCCGTGCAGCTTGCCAAGACGGGAGCGCCGCACGGCACGGTCGTCGTGGCCGACGGCCAGACGAGCGGTCGCGGGCGGGTCAACCGAAGCTGGCACTCCCCCCCCGGCGAGAATCTGTACTTCTCGATCCTGCTTCGCCCCTCGTGGCAGGCGAGCGAGCCGCGTCCCGTCAGCTTGGCCGCCGGAGTCGGGCTGGCCGAGGCGCTTGCATCGCAGCTCCCTCAGCCGCCGCAGCTCAAGTGGCCCAACGATCTGCTGTACCGAGGTCGCAAACTCGCGGGGATCCTCATCGAGGGTTCGATGCAGCTCGATCGGGTCGAGTACGTCATCGTCGGCATCGGCGTGAACGTGAACACGGCGGAATTCCCCCCGGAACTGGCCGACATCGCCGAGTCGCTGGGCCGAGTCGCAGGCCAAGCCATTGACCGCGGCGCGGTACTTGCAGCGATTCTCAATTCGATGGAACCGTGGCTGGAGACGTTGGCCGAGCAAGGTCCTGAGCCGATCGTCGCCGCTTGGTTGAAGCACGCCGCGAGTCTGGGCCAACCGATCCGCGTTACGGACGGCACGCGCGAGACGAGCGGCGTGATGCAAGGAATCGACCCCGACGGCGCCATGCGGTTGCAAACTCCCGACGGTCGCGAGCACCGCATCGTTTCGGGCGACGTGCTCGTCGATTGAGTCGGAATCAAGGCGAGCGGCGATCGAAATCGCATGTTCGCCTGCGGTCGTTCGTGCAACGCCGCGGCTCGTCGCGAGCCCCGGGAGACGCGGCCATGAACCATTGGCAGTCGCTGCTGGACGAAGGCGAACTCGCCGAGTTGCTGCCGGCGGAGCACCGCGAGTTTGCGCCGGCGGTCGTCGGCGCCTTGGCGGTCTTCCTGGACGGGCTGAGCGAAGCTCGTCAGGTCCGCGTGTTGGCTCGGCAGGCGGAGTTGGGGCCGCACGCTTCGGCGTCTGAGCGGATCGGCGCGCTTGCGCACTCGTCGCCCGTGCTCCACAAGTTGGGGCAGATTCTTGCCCGCGATTCGCGTTTGGCGCCTGCGCTGCGTCACCAGCTCGAGAAACTCGAATCTCTCCCCCCGGCCATTCCGGTCGACGAGTTGCGACCGACCCTTTCCCAGGACCTGGGCGTCGCGTGGGAGCGGGAGATCGAATTGGCCGAGACTCCGCTCGCCGAAGCGAGCGTGGCGGTCGTCGTACCTTTTCGACAGAAACGCCCCCGACCGTCGGCTCTCAACGCTCGGTTTGGCGCCCAGGCGGCGCACGCGGATCCCCGAGAAGCAGCCGAGGCCCGCCGCTGCGACTTTCCCGGCGTGCTCAAAATCCTGAAGCCCGGCATCGAACAGCAACTCGGCGAGGAGTTAGCGTTGTTGGGGCGCGTGGGCGACTACCTCGACGACGCTTGCGGACGACTGGGGCTGATCCAGCTGGATTACGCCGAATCGTTTCGGCGGGTGCAAGAGAAGCTGGCCGGCGAGGTGCGGCTCGATCGCGAGCAGACCCATCTGCTCGCGGCGAGGCGGGAGTTCCTCGGCGAGCCGCGGGTGCTTATCCCCGCGCTCTTGCCCTACTCGTCGCCGCGAATCACGGCGATGCAGCGCGTCTTCGGCCGGAAGATCACCGAGCGGCTGCCGAGCGAGACTTCGGCCCGACGGCGACTGGCCCGGCTCGTGGCGGCCGCGCTGGTGGCGCGACCGATTTTTGCGCCGCAGGCGCGGGCCGTGTTCCACAGCGACCCGCATGCCGGCAACCTGATGCTGGCCGACGACGGGAGACTGGCGATCCTCGACTGGAGCCTTGTCGGCGAACTGACCCACGGCGAACGAGCCGCGATCGTGCAAATGCTGCTGGCGGCCGCGGCGCTCGACGAGACGCGGATCGCCGATTTGTTGGCGTCGCTGGCCGAGCGCGGATCGTTCGCCGCCGCCGCCGTACGCGTCGTCGTCCGCCGGTGGCTGGGCAAGATCATCGACGGAACGTTGCCGGCGATGGCGTGGCTGGTGGGAATGCTCGACGACGCCGTGCAAACGGCCGGCCTGCGCGTGCACGCCGAGTTAATGCTGTTTCGCAAGTCGTTGTACACCGTCGAGGGAGTGGTCGCGTCGATCGGGGGCGGGGCCGTCGACGTCGACGGCGTCCTGACGCAGGAGTTCGCCCGGCAGTTGGCCCTGGAGATGCCGGCTAGGTGGTTCGCCGCGCCGGCAAGCCGCGACTTCGCCACCCGGGCTTCCAACCTCGACTTGTTGGCACTCTATTTGCAAATGCCGAAGCTAGCCGCCTTTCAAACCGCCGCAGCCGGTCGCCGCCTTTGGGCAAAGTGGGTCGAACCAGCGGCTCCCCGCAGATAGCAAGCCGCCGCCCTCCCCCGCTCGCCACCCGTAGATCACCACTCGCCCTCCCCCCCAGGACTCTCCCCATGCAACCCGTGAAAGCCGTCAACCACATCGGCATTGCCGTCGCTTCGATTGACGAGCAGCGGCCGTTTTACGAGGAGATGGGAGCCGTGTTTGAGCACGTCGAAGAGGTTCCCTCGCAGAAAGTTCGTGTGGGCTTTTTTCGCGTCGGGGACGTGCGGCTGGAACTGCTCGAGCCGACCGATCCAACGAGCACGATTGCCGCGTTCCTTGAAAAACGGGGTCCCGGTCTCCACCATGTGGCGTACACCGTCGACGATCTGCCGGCGCGGATCGCCGAGCTGAAGCAGGCCGGCGTCCGAATGATCGACGAGACCCCGCGGCCCGGGGCCCATCACATGAAGATCGCCTTCCTCCACCCCAAGAGTTCGCACGGCGTGCTCACCGAGTTGTGCGAACCCGCACAGAGGGGCGACTCGTGAGCGGTGATTGGTGATTGCAGCAGTGTCGCCCTGTCCAACCTCCTACTCCCCCGGCTGTCATGCTTTCCGAAGAACTGACTCTCGACGAGTTTCCTCCGGTCGACTACGCGGCGTGGCGTGCGCTGGTCGACGTCGATCTTGCCGGAGCGCCATTTGAAAAGAAACTTGTCACCGGCGCCTATGAAGGAATCGCGATTCAGCCGCTCTACACGGCGGCCGATTGGCCCAGCGAGCGGGCCGCAATGCGCGGCGAGCCCGGCACGGCGCCGTTCGTCCGCGGTTCGCGATCGACGAGCGAAAGCGTCGCCGGTTGGCGACTCTGGCAGGAACACGCTCATCCCGACCTCGGCTCGACGCAGCAGGCGATTCGCGACGACGTCGCCGGCGGCGTCGACGGCGTGTTGCTGAGGCTCGACTGCGCGGCTCGCAGCGGAATCGATCCCAACGACGCAGCGGCGATGGACCTCGCGGCCCGTGACGGCGTGGCGGCGTATTCGCTCGACGACTTCGACGCCGTCTTGGCGGGCGTCGATCTCGCGAAGGTCGCTGTGGCGCTCGAGGCGGGGGCGGCCTTCGTCCCGGCCGCGGCGCTGATGGTCCAACTCTGGCAACGGCGCAGCGTGGGACTTGATCGCGCCGTCGGGGCGTTCAACGCCGATCCGCTGGCCGTGCTCGCCCGCGACGGAGCGCTGCCGCTGGCGATCGACGAGGCGCTCGCCCTGTTGTCCGATCTCGCCGTCTGGACGGAGGCGCATGCTCCGCACGTCACGGCGGTGCGCGTCGGGACGGCCCCTTATCACCACGCCGGGGCTACGGCGGCGCAGGACCTGGGGTTCGCGCTGGCGACGGGGGTCGAGTATCTGCGGGCGATGACTGCCGCGGGGCTGGCGGTCGACGCCGCTGCGCTGCAGCTCGTGTTCAACATGGCCGTGGGGACGCATCATTTTCTGGCGATCTCCAAGCTGCGCGCCGCCCGGCGGCTCTGGTCGCGCGTCGTCGAGGCCAGCGGCGGCAGCCCGACCGCTGGCGCCATGCAGTTGCATGCGAAGACCAGCAAGCGGGTTCTCACGACGCGCGATCCCCACGTCAATTTGCTTCGCAACACCGCGGCGGTCTTCGCCGCGGCGCTGGGCGGGGCCGAAACGATTACTAGCGTGCCATTCGACGCTCCGCTGGGGCTGCCCGATCTCCACAGCCGGCGCGTCGCCCGCAATACGGCGATCATCCTCAAGGAGGAAGGCCACCTGCATCGCGTCGCCGACGCCCCGGGCGGAAGCTGGTATCTCGAACGGCTCACCGACGAACTGGCCGAAAAAGGCTGGGGCGTGTTTCAGCAAGTTGAGGCGCAGGGCGGGATGCGGGCAGCGCTCGAATCGGGATGGATTGCCGCACAGATCGAATCGGCCTTCGCCCCTCGGGCGAAGAAACTGGCCGACAGGCGCGAAGGAATCGTCGGCGTCAGCGAATTTGCCGACGCGAAGCATGTCCGCCTGGAACGGCCGGCGCCCGATCGCGCGGCGATCGCTCGTACGGCCGCCGAACGCATCGCCTCAATTCGCCGCGAACAAGCCTTAGAGGTCGGTTCGCTTGTCTCCGGGACCAAGCCCGGCGAGCGGACGGTCGGCGCGATTGCCGCGGCTGCGGCCGGAGCGACGATCGGTTCCCTGGCCGGCGCGCTCGGCTTCGGCGGCGCGAGCCCGTCGATCGCTCCCTTGGCCCTGTCGCCGTTCGCCCAGCCGTTCGAGGAGTTGCGCGACGCGTGCGACGCCTGGGCCGTCAAGCACGGCGCCCCGCCGCAGGTGCTGCTCGCGTCGTTGGGTCGGCCCGCGCAACACGGTCCGCGCAGCCAGTATTCCAAGAGCTTCTTCGAGGCGGGCGGGTTCCTGGTGATTCAGGACGAAGCGGCCGGCACGATCGACGCGGCCGTCGCGGCGCTCGACAAGCATCAAGCGCCGATCGCCGTGCTCTGCTCGACGGACGAAATCTACGCTGAACAGGCGGCGACGGCCGCCCAGCGGCTCAAGCAAGCGGGGGCCAAGACGGTCGTCCTGGCCGGGGTTCCGGGCGCCAACGAGGCTGCGTGGCGCGAGGCCGGGGTCGACCGCTTCATTTTCATGAAATGCGACGTGCTGGCGACGCTCCGCGAGTTGCTGGCCGGGTTAGGAGTGATCAGCGCATGAGTGCGATTCCTTCGTTCGTCGACATCCCGCTCGAAATCCCCGCCAATGCGGCCGGGGGCGGAGCGGAGCACAGCCCCGAGGGCGCCCACGTCGGGGCCCCGGCGTGGGAAACCCCCGAGCACATCGCCGTGAAGCCGCTCTACACGGCCGAGGATCTGGGGCCGGTGAAGCATCTCGACACGATGCCGGGACTGCCCCCCTACGTCCGCGGGCCGTACGCCACGATGTACGCGCTGCGTCCCTGGACGGTGCGCCAGTATGCGGGGTTCTCGACTGCCAAGGACTCGAACGCATTCTATCGTCGCAACCTCGCAGCGGGACAGATGGGGCTGTCGGTCGCCTTCGATTTGGCCACTCATCGCGGCTACGATTCCGACCATCCACGGGTATTCGGCGACGTCGGCATGGCGGGGGTCGCCATCGACAGTATCCGCGACATGCAGACGCTGTTCGACGGCATCCCGCTCGATCGCATGAGCGTGTCGATGACCATGAACGGCGCCGTGCTGCCGGTGATGGCGCTCTACATCGTCGCAGCCGAGTTGCAAGGCGTGCCGACGGAGAAGCTCTCCGGCACGATCCAGAACGACATCCTCAAGGAGTTCATGGTCCGCAACACGTACATTTACCCCCCGGGGCCCAGCATTCGGATCATCGCCGACATTTTCTCGTACGCCAGCCGGCATATGCCGCGGTTCAACAGCATCAGCATCAGCGGTTACCACATGCAGGAGGCCGGGGCGACCGCCGATTTGGAACTGGCGTACACGCTCGCCGACGGGCTCGAGTACGTGCGGACAGGGATCAAGGCGGGCATGGCGGTGGACGACTTCGCCCCGCGGTTGTCGTTTTTCTGGGCGATCGGCATGAACTACTTCATGGAGGTCGCCAAGCTGCGCGCCGCCCGGCTGCTGTGGGCCAAACTGATTCGGCAGTTCGAGCCGCAGAATCCCAAGAGCCTCGCCCTCCGCACCCACAGCCAGACCAGCGGCTGGAGCCTGACCGCCCAGGACGTGTTCAACAACGTTCCGCGGGTCTGTCTGCAAGCGCTCGCCGCGGCCCACGGGCATACGCAGTCGCTCCATACGAACGCGCTCGACGAGGCCCTGGCGTTGCCGACCGACTTCTCGGCCCGCATCGCGCGGAACACGCAACTGTTCATCCAGAAGGAGACAGACACCTGCGACGTGGTCGACCCGTGGGGAGGGAGCTACTATGTCGAGCGGCTCACTCACGACTTGGCTCGACGGGCGTGGCAGCATCTGCGCGAGGTTGAGGACCTGGGCGGCATGACGGCCGCGATCCAGGCCGGCATCCCCAAGATGCGCATCGAGGAGGCCGCCGCCCGAACCCAGGCCCGCATCGACTCGGGCCAGCAGATCGTCGTGGGGCTCAACAAGCACCGCCCCGCACACGAAGACGCGATCGAGGTTCTCAAGGTCGACAACACGGCCGTCCGCGAATCCCAGATCGCCAGCCTCAAGCGACTGCGCGCCGAGCGCGATCAGGGGGCGGTCGACCGCGCGCTGGCGGCGCTCGAGGAAGCCGCGCGCAACGAAACCGACAATCTGCTAGAACTAGCGGTCGTCGCCGCACGGGCCCAGGCGACGGTCGGCGAGATGAGCGCGGCCCTGGAACGGGCGTACGGCCGGTATCAAGCCCCGGTCGAAGCGGTTCGCGGCGTCTATGCCGGCGAGATCGGTCAAGGCGCTGGCATGGTGCAAAATGTTCAACGACTCGTCGAACAGTTCGCCCAAGCCGAGGGCCGCCGCCCGCGGATCCTGGTCGCCAAGATGGGGCAGGACGGACACGACCGCGGCCAAAAGGTGATCGCCAGTGCGTTCGCCGATCTGGGATTCGACGTCGACATCGGCCCGCTGTTTCAAACCCCCGCCGAAACAGCCCGGCAGGCAATCGAAAACGACGTCCACATTGTGGGAGTCAGCTCGCTGGCCGCAGGGCACCTGACGCTGGTCCCCGCCTTGCGCGAGGAACTCGCCAAGTACGACCGCGACGACGTAATGATCGTCGCCGGAGGGGTGATTCCGCCGCAGGACTACGACGCCCTCTATCAGGCGGGCGCCGCGGCCGTTTTCGGCCCCGGCACCGTCATTGCCGACGCGGCCGAGAAACTGGTCCGCGACTTGGCGGAGCGATTGGGGCATAAGCTGACATCTTGAGCGGCTACCGCCCTCGGCGATCGCCTCGCCATGCTGCTGCGGCTGCCATGACCAGCAGGCCGATCGTCGCCGGTTCAGGGACCGCGCCGCTCACGACGACGGCCGGGACGGAAGCGCCCAGCGTGGCTTGCCAGATCGCTAAATCGGCGGAGTCGACGACGCCATTGCGGTCGGCATCCCCTTGGGCGTGGGCGGCGCCGCCCGTCGTTCCGTAGCCGCGCTGCCAAATCAAAAAGTCGGCCCCGTCCACGCGGCCGTCAAGGTTGAAGTCGGCGTCGAGCGCGGGCCGCGCTTCGAGCGTGACGGCGGTCGGGGCGTACAGCACTGCGTAGGTCAACGCGGAGGGCAGCCCGGCGAACGTCATGTTGGCGAACGTGCCCGTCACGCTTGCGCCGCTGATGATTTCGAACTGGTCGCCGATTTGCGGCACGAACAGTCCCCCTCCGAAATCGACCTGGGCGACGGCCAGCGTCCCCCCCAGTTGCACGTCCGCTTGCGACAACACGCGGTCGTAGTTGTTGGGATGGGCGCCGCCGATCTCGATCTCCAGCGTAGCGGTCGGGGCGAGTTGATACAGGCCGTGGACCGGCACGGCGTTGTACGGGGCGAATCCGGGGCGGTGGACGTCGTTGATCCGCACGTCGCGCAACAGGCCGTCGCCGGCGAGCGGGCCGTTGACGGCCAGCACGTTTCCTCCGCCGGGTCCGCTGACGGTTCCGCGATTGACGAGGCTGCCGTTGATTTCTCCCAGGCCGCGAATCGTGTGGCCCGGTGCATTGGTGAGCGTCTTTCCCGCGGCGACGGAGACCTGTGCCCGAAAGCCGACGTTGACCAGCTCGATTTCGCCGACGCCGTCGAGCGTCATCGCCGTGGCGCCGTCGAAAAGAAGCCGGATCGTCGTATTCGCAAACGTCGGATTGACTCGAATCAGGCCGTCGTTCGTCAGCCCGGAGCCTCGCACCGTGACGCCGCTGCTGAGCACCTCAAGCAGCCCCTGATTGGTCACGTCGGTCAGTTTCGCCGACCCTGACGCCTGAATCCTGCCTGGGCCCGTGCTGTGGAGCCGTCCGTCGACGATCTCGACGCTGTCGCGCAGGCGAATCGTCCCCTCGTCGGCGACGATGATTCCGGCGGCGTGGTCCTGAACGACGACGACGTTGTTGACAATATCGAGCGTGTTGCCCGCCAGCGCGGCGATGCGGTTGTTGTTGACTTTGTTCTGGCCGGTCAGCGTCAGGAGGCTCGTGCTGGTTCCCGTAATGGCGGCCTCGATGACGCCGTCATTGACCAAATTGGCGAAGATCTGAAGCTTGCCGCGCAAGGCGTGGCCGGCTCCGTTGGTCAGCACGGAACTGCCCAGCGTGGAGATCGTGGAAGAAACCGAGCTTGTTCCGACAACGGCCCCCGTACCCGCGACGGTCATCGTGCCGTCGACTTGCAGCGACGTCGACAGGGCGACCGTGCCGTTGTTCGCGAATCCGCCTCCGTCGAGGACTAGCGTCGCGTTGGCCGTAAGGGCGCCGTTGTTCGTGACGCCGTGGAAGCGGGCGCCCCCGCCGCCCGACTGGATCACGACGTTGCCCGTGCCGGTCGTGCGGAGCTCTCCGCCGTGGAGGTGGAGACCGTTAAGTTGCACGGTCCCTCCGTCGGCTTGGATGATCCCGCCGCCGCCCTGCTGAACGCTGAGCGATTGGATTTCGAGGATGCTGCCAGGCCCCGCGGCGAACGTGCCGTTGTTGAGATTGGTCGTCGCGGACAAGATCAGCCTGAGCGATCCCGAACCGATGGGGTTGTACGCAGCGACCATGCCGTTGTTGACGAGCGCGGCGTCGATTCGCCCCATGCCGCGAATCGTGTGGTTGGCGCCATTGGTCAGGGAACTGGCCGCTTCGAGCCGCGCCCCCGAAACGGGGATCGCCGGCGGGAACCCGGCACTGTAGACCCGATTGAGCGTCAGCGTCCCGACGCCCGCGATTGCTCCCCCCGCGGGAAAGACCAGCCGCGAAAGGAGCGCCGCATTGTCGCTGTTGACGACGATCTCGCCATCGTTGCGGAGGTCCCCTGCGGCCAGCGTCAGGGTCTTGCCCCCGAGGATGTTCAACAGCCCCGCGTCGATCTCCAGCGAATCAATCGTCCTGTCGAGATCGAGCACGGCGGGGGCTGGCGGTCCTATGATGGCGTGATCGCCGACCGAAGGGGGCGGGCCCCCCTTCCAATTGAGGGCCGAACTCCAGGCGTCGCTCACGGGGTCGTCGCCAGTCCACTTCACGTCGGCCGCGCCGAGAGGTCTCTTGCCGCAGAACATGGTCAGCGCCAGAACCAAGGCTGGCGTCGCAAATCCTCGAATGCGTCGGAGTCGACGCAGACGCGGTAGCGGACGTTCGCTGCCGTTCGTGACCATCGCCGGCCTCCTCGAATGACGAGAGCAGGAGCGGGTTGCCGACGCCCGACGACAGGCGGCAAGACCAGAGCGGCGCTCCCTGCGGGCCTCAGCTTCGCTTCCTGGCCGCCGCAGTGCGCGTGCGACAAGCTCCCCCGCGACGCCCAGCAGCGGACCAACTGGAGCATGACGCCGAGAGGCGCTCCGCGTCAAGCGTTTGTCGCCGGCTCGTCGACCGACGGTTTCGTCGACGCAGTCCAGTGTCGGGCGAAGACGTAGGCGACGCACGCCGCCCCCAGGGCGTAGGTGATTCCCGCGGCCCAGATAATCTGCTGCTTCTGGGCCGACATGTCGAGCTGCCGCAGCGAGAGCGACGCCGAGATCCCGAAGAAGACGAGAAACACGACATTGAACCCGACCACGAACGCTCGGTCGACCTCGCGGTAGCGTCCATGGCTCTCCAGCCAGTGCTCCCAGCAGCTGAAGTCCTTGATGCGGGGCTCGACCACCTCGCGCAGGTAACGGCCCGCGCGGCTGATGTTGCTCGATTCGGCGATGAACGACAGCATGAGCGCCAGGATCAACAGCGGAATCGACGCGTTGGCGAACCCCGATGGCTGGGCCGCCGCCATGTAGCCGCCGACGATCACCAGCAGCATGCCGACGATCAACAGCCAGAAGATGCGGGCCTTCGACTCGCTGATTTCGGCCCGGAGGGCCACGTACTGCTGCTTCGAGAATTCATCGAGGTTCATGGTCGCAGCCTCCGCGGGGAGTAGAGAAGGCGAATAGAGGTGTGAAGAGGCGCGGCGGGGTCGTGCGTCGGCAAACGTCGCGCCGCTGTTGGGCGATCGTAGTCTTCTGCAAGCGCTTTCGCAACTCTTGGGCGCCGCTGTCGCGAGGCGTCTCGCGTTGAGGTGCGGAGGCGACCAGCCGCGAAGCAGTCGGCAACGCACCAATCGCATCGAGGTTCGCCTCCATGTCGCGGACCCTTTTGCACCGCCGCGGCCGGGCGCAAGTTCGCTTAGCCGATTTCCGCGAAATCAGCCGAGGGAAACTACACAAGGGCGTCGTGCGATTTCGCACAGCGGCAGCTCTTGGTTGCCTAGAAGAAGGGGGTTGGGGGCGCTTCCTTCGACCTTGGTAGCCTGTCGGTTCGCCCGGGGCCGCCCTTTATGAACGGCCCGAACCGGCCGGGGGGAGAAAACGCTCACGTCCGGCGTGGCGGCGAGTTATCGTGAATGGGGCGTCGCGAATCGGACCGGGATTTGCTTGTGACCCGTTCGTCGGTTCGCTCCGCTCTTGCGACGGTCGCGACGGCCTTGGGCCGTTTAGCCGGCCATCGCCCCTCTTCTCATTTGCAGCAAAGGTCGGTTCCATGAGCCAGCCGGCGGTTCCCTTCGACGAGATGCGGCGGTTGCTGTTGTTTCTGGGGGAGCACGGGGCGTCGGACCTCCATCTGAAGGTCGGCTACGCCCCCTACGTGAGGATCGGCGGGCACTTGCGGCGGATGGAGTTGCCGGTCATTCCTGACACCGCGTGGATGCATGAGATGGTCGAACCGCTGGTGCCCTCCAAGCGGTGGCAGGATTTCGAGGCGAACGGCTCGCTCGACTTCTCCGCATCCGACGAGTCGGGAGATCGGTACCGGATCAATCTGTTCCGCTCGCACGGCGACATCCATGTCGCGGTGCGGCGGGTGCAGTCGAAGATCGCCGATTTCAACGATCTCAATCTCCCCGACGTGTATCGCGACGTCATCAGCAAGACAATGGAGGGATTGGTTCTCGTCTGCGGCGTGACCGGGTCGGGAAAGAGTTCGACCCTGGCGGCGATGATCGAGCACATCAACCAGAATCGCAGCCTGCATATCATCACGATCGAGGACCCGGTCGAGTTCGCTTTTCACGGCAAGAAGAGCATCATTTCGCAGCGCGAGATCGGGCTCGACGTCGCCAATTTCCGCGACGCGTTGCGGTCGGTCGTCCGGCAGGACCCCGACTGCATCCTCATCGGCGAGATGCGCGACCGCGAAACGATGCTCGCCGCGATCCAAGCGGCCGAGACGGGTCACCTAGTCATGGGTTCGCTCCACTGTGCGGACGCCCAACTGAGTTTTTCGCGCATTCTGGAATTTTTCGACCGGAGCGAACACGGATTCATCCGCTCGTCGTTGGCCAACAGCCTGAAGGCGATCATGGTGCAGCGGTTGCTGCCGGCCGTCGAGGAAGGAAAGCGATTCCCCGCCACCGAGGTCTTGCTGGCTAACGCGACGGTCAAGGACAAAATTCTCCGCGAGGAGGATGAAGACCTGCCCGCCGTGCTCCATCAATGCCGGCACGAAGGGATGCGCGATTACACTCACTCCCTGTGCGAACTGGTGTTGCAGGACAAAATCCTGCGGACGACCGCCATGGACTACGCCCCCAGCCGCGAGGGACTGCAGGCGGCGCTCAAGGGGATCGACTCGGCTGCCTCCAGCATCATTTCCCGCGTGCGGGGTTGAGAGTCTAGCGCTTTGACACAGCCCAAAAAACTCGTGCTGACAAAGCGCTCGCCTCGACCTGTCCAAGAGCGCAGGCGACCCTCGCACGTCCTGAAGCAAACGCAGCGCCTCGCACCGGCACAGTCGCGGGTCGAGGTCGCACAGGGGGCGACCTCCTGGGCGGAGTCGCATCGCTGTGGCGGCTGCCGGGGCGCACGGTCGCGTGGAACGCCAGTTGCTGCAAGGCTATCCAGTCGATCAGCGATCCCTTCCTGCGGAGGGCGGCGACATGTGCGGGCGAGAATCTCGTGAGTTTTGGTTTCATCCGGCCCACCAGGGATGCGGCGAAGCATCCGGCGGCCGCGCGGAGTCGATCCGGCTGGTCCTGATCGGTCCCCCCGGAGTGGGCAAGGGGACGCAAGCCGCGCTGTTGTGTCGCCGTTATCGAGCCTGCCACCTGTCGACCGGCGATCTGTTTCGCGCGGCGGCGTGCGAGTCGGAACTGAGCGCCGCGATGCAGGCCGCCCTGGTCGCCATGCGGCGCGGCGAGCTCGTGTCGGACGAGTTGGTGATGGATCTGGTGCGCGAGCGATGCGCGTGTCTGGCCTGCCAGGGCGGATTTCTGCTCGACGGCGTGCCGCGCACCTTGCCGCAGGCCCGGGCGCTCGTCGAGCTGCTCGCCGAGCTTGAGGCGACGCTCGACGGGGTCGTGCTCTACGAGTTGGCCGAGACTGAGATTGTCGCACGCATCTGCGGCCGGCGAACGTGCGCGACTTGCAAGGCGGTCTACCACGAGTCGGCCTGCCCCCCGGCGAAGCCGGGCGCGTGCGATCGGTGCGGCGGATCGCTGATGCAGCGCGACGACGATCGCCCTGAGGTTGTCGTCGCCCGACTGGCGGCGTACCGCGCGGCGACCCGCCCGCTGAGCGACTTCTACGCGGCTCGCGGCGAGCTGATCCCGGTCGCGGCGCACGGCTCGCCGGAGGAAATCTGCGAGCGCACGTGCCAAGCCCTCGCCGCGCGCCGGACCGCGCCGCGCTGTTAGCGCGCCCCCCGTCAAGGCGCCGTTTTCGTCTTGATCACCGTAACCGAGTACGGAGCGAACGACCGCCGCCAGGGGAGCGAGTCGATTCGCTCGGTCGAGGAAATCGGCGCAACGCGACGCGGCTCGTCGAGGGAATTCTCGGCTTCGGCGCCTTCGGCGGTCAACTCGACGACTTGTGCCTCGCCCTTCACGAGCGTACGGCCCGTCGTCGTGACAGGAGTCGTCACGGCGTCGCCGGTCGGATTGACGACCAGGATCACGGCCTCGTGGTCGGCGGAGTTGTAACCCGCGGCGGCGTACAGCGCGGGACGCGGCTTCAAGGCGAACTCCTGGACGAGCTTGTCGTCCAGGTAGCAGCGGACTTCGGCGCCCGCGATCTCGATCCGGATCGAATACCACCGGCCGGTCTCGATTTGCCCGGGGACCTGCGCGGCGGTCGCCCCGCGCAGTTCCAAACCGTGGAGTCGGTTCCGCCACCCGCCGAGGTTCCACCAATTGGCCGTTCCCGGGTCGGTCGAGGCGAACGAGACGAGGAACCCTTCTTCGCCCCCCAGTTTGCGAGCCTTGAGCGAGAGCGTGTAATTCTCCCAATTCGGGTCGCCGACGAACAGCCGGACGTTCTCGGCGCGCGAGCTTTGCCGGAGCACTCCGTTGGCGCATGACCATTGGCCGTTGTGCGTCTCCCAGCCGGCCAGCCCTGCTTCGGGGTCGAATTCGTACAGCGTTTCGCCGCTGCGAACGACCTTGACGTCTTTGAACTCGGCCTCGGTCAGCCACGTGCCGATGCCGATCCGCCCGCGGAACGGCGTCGGAGGCTGCTGCGGCAAATCGCTCCGCACGGGCGCCATCAACTCGGGCAGGTGGGTTGAAAAGACCTGCTGCACGTAGTACGACGGCGAGCCGAACGAGCGTTCGTTGTCGAACCAGATCAGGTCGGGCGCCCACTGGGCGTGGCCGAAGCGGCCGAACAGAGGGGCGTAGCAGGCCATTGCCACGACGTCGGCGTTGCGCCACAGGCCGGTCATGAACGCGGCCTCGGCGAGGGCGGCTTCCATGTTGTTGCGGCGTCCGGAGCCGTGGGCGGCGAATTCGCCGGCGAACACCTTGGGCCCGTTGCGACGGAACGAGTCGTAACGGCGATGATTGTCCAGGAACCACTGCGGCGGGCGGTAGTAGTGCTCGTCGACCAGATCGGCCGGCAGCCCCGCGTAAAACCGGCGCCAGGCGTCGTCGTACTCCCTGCCGTCGGCCCCGGCGCCCGAGGTCGAGATGAGCTTGATCTCAGGATGCCGTGCGGCGAGTGTCTTCTGAAACGCCTCGTACCGCGCAAAGTAATCCGCTCCCCATTGCTCGTTGCCGATGGCGACGTATTTCAAGTCGAAGGGCTCAGGATGCCCCATCGCGGCGCGCTTGGCGCCCCAGGTCGTCTCCGGCGCGCCGTTGGCGAACTCGACGAGGTCGAGCGCGTCCTGCACCCAGGGGTCGAGTTCCTCCAGCGGCACGAGCCCCCCGCCGCGGAACTGACACGCCATGCCGCAGTTCAGCACGGGCAACGGCTCGGCGCCCATGTCCTCGCACAGTTGGAAGTACTCGAAGAACCCCAGGCCGTAGGTCTGGTGGTACTGGGGCGATTCGTTGTTGCTCCACAGATTCCAGTTCTGGCGCCGCCGCCAGGGCTCGTCGATCGTGTCCTTCCAGCGATATGCGTTGGCCAGCCCGTTCCCCTCGACGATGCACCCCCCGGGAAACCGCATGAATCCCGGACGCATGTCGGCCAGCAGTTGAGCGAGATCCGCGCGGAGCCCGTTGGCACGACCGTGGAACGTGTCGGTCGGGAAGAGCGAGACCATGTCGAGTTCGTAGCGCCCCGGCGCGGCGACGAGCACCCGCAGCCGAGCGGCGGCGTGCGAATCGTCGGCCGTGATCGTGCCGGACAAGGACTGCCACGTCTGCGAGTCGCCGGCGCGGAGCACGACCTCGCCCAGGCTCCGGCCCTCGTCGTCCACGAGCGCCGCGGTCGCTTGGGCGCCGGCGATCGCCGTTCGCAGAAAAAGCGAAAATCGGTAGCTCTTCCCCTTTTCAACCCGAATGCCGTCGAAACCGGAGTTCGAGACGCCGATCGCGGGAGCTGCGGCTTCCAAGACCAAGTAGTGCTCGTTGTTGGGATCGAGCGGCTCCGCGTCGCCGATCGAGATCTTCGCTTGCTCGGCGCCCTCGGCTTGCCAACTGGTGAGCCGGTTGCGGTGCTCGAACGAGCGATTCTGAACCAACTCGGCGTAGAGCCCCCCGTCGGCCGCGTAGTTGATGTCCTCGAAGAAGATGCCGTGCATCGTCCGAGGATAGGCAGGTCCGGGGTTCGTCAGGTCGACCACGATCGACCCCGTTGGTTCGGCGGCGATCGCCGTACCGGACGTCAGGAGCGCCAGCAGCAGCCAGCAGGAGAGCTTCACAGGAGACATATCGAGGCTCGCTCGTTGGTGAACAGGAGAATGGTTCGTCGGAAGTCAGTCCGCTTCGACGACGGCGCCGGACAGTTCCATTTCGTCGCCGACTTGGGGCCAGCCGTCAGCGTCCCAACTCAGGCGGTTGACGCCCAGTTGGGGCAGCCCCTGGCGATCGCCGGCGTAGTAGTGGTAGCTCAGCATCTGTCGGCCCTCGTGCGCGAAGATTCCGGCGTGGCCTGGGCCGATCGCCTTGCCGCGCGTCGCGAGGACCGGGGCGCCGCCGCCTTCGCGGAGATCGACCCCGCGCTTGTCCACGTAGGGGCCCGTGACCTCGCGGCTGCGGCCGACGCGGATCTCGTACGTGCTGTTCACTCCCCGGCAGCAGTGGCCCCAGTTGACGAACAGGTAGTAGCAACCGTCGTGATGCCAGAGCGTCGCCGCTTCGATCTCGGACTTGCTGGCGAGCGCGTAGATCGGGCCGTCGGGATCCTTGCGTTTGCCCGTGGCGGGGTCGAGTTCAACAAGCTTGATTCCTGTCCAGTACGAACCGTACGCCAGCCAAAGCGTTCCGTCGGGCGCGGCGAGGACGCTCGGGTCGATCGCGTTGTGGTCGTACTTGCCGCTGTCGTCGGTGCGGACGACCAGCCCCTCGTCGGTCCAGCCGAAATCAGCGGCCTGCGGATCGAGCGTCGGCGATGACGCCAGCCCGATGGCGGACGTCTGCTTGCCGAACGTCGACACGGAGTAATAGACGAAGTACTTGCCGTCGCGTTCGATCAGGTCGGGAGCCCACAGATGATCGCGATGCTCCGGCACGGCTTCGCGGAACCATTCCGGCAATTTGGCGAACAGCGGCGGTTCGAGTCGCCACTCGCGCAAGTTCGTCGACGACTGGACTTGGATCCCCGTGCCGGTCGAAAAGCACCAGTACCGGCCGGCGCGGTGCAGGATTGTCGACGGGTCGTGAATTCGCGCCGGGCGGCGGAACCGCAGACTGACGTACGTCGGCGCATCGCGATCGCAACCGAGGGCGCCGTCGACGTAGGTCAATTCGGCGACCTGGATCGAACTGCGACGAAGCTCGTACCCGCTGGTCGCTGCGCCCTCGGCGCCCGTGCGCCCTGGGTGAGTGAAGTAGAACAGGTACGCCCGATCATCGATCGCGACGACGTCGGCGTGCTGGCCGATGACTCCGTCGTCGACCCCGGCGCCGGGCTGCTGCAGCAATCGCTCGGACTGCCGAGTCCACTCCGTCGCGTCGTCCGAGCGATAGACGGCCAGCCCGCCCCACTCGTCGATGATCATCCAGTACTTGCCCTGCCAGGCAAAGACCTTGGGCCCTTCCCCGCCCCGCAGGTCGGGCAGGAGAACCTTGCCCTTGTCGTGCCAAGCGGCCAGATCGTCGCTGTCGGCGCAGTAGATCGATTTCTTGTCGGCCTCGTTGTTGTACCACATGCGGTACTTGCCGTCGGGCAGGCGGAGGACCGAGGCGTCGATCACTTTCGGCGACGCGAGTTCGAGAGTCGACTCGTACTTCCAATCGCGCAAGTTCCGGCTTGTCAGGTGAACGATCGACCGCGGATGGCCCCAATCGCGAAACACTCCGGGCACAAGCGTGAGATACATGTGGTACTGCCCATTGCCGAAGATCACCTCGGGCGCCCAGTAGGTGGCGTCTTCGCCGCCGAAGTCGATGTTCGCCGTTCCGACGTACTCCCAATGAGCGCCGTCGCTCGACTCGGCGATGCCGATTTTCGTGCCATGCACCCAGTTGACGCCGTCGATCTGATCCTCCGGCAACTTCGCCCGGCGGTTGGTGTAGAACATCCACCACTTCCGCTCGGCGAAGTTGTAGATGATCGTCGGATCCGCGGCGCCGTCGAACTCGGGGTCCCGGAACAGGGGCTTGTCGGCCAAGCCGCCGCGGCGCGCCGGCTGCGCCGACGCCAAGTCGGCGCCCAGCGCGACGCACGCCATGACGAACAAGCCGAGCGCCGCGACCCTGCGCGACCTCCGTTCGGAGGGGCGGGGCGTCGAAGCGGAATCTGCGAGGTCGTTCACGATCTCTCTCTCCAAGAAACTTACTGCTGCCGCGATGACGGAGCCTCGGCTATGGCTGCGAGGTTGCGGGCTCGTCGCCGTCGCGGCGGACGACGCGCACGCCGAACACTCCGCCGGCGGTGTTGCGGGGCTCGGCCTGGAACTTGACGGTCGCGGTCTTGCGGCCCGTCGTTCGCTCGAGCGGCAGTTCGTACGTGCGGTCCCAAAACTTGCCGGGCTGATCGCGATCGAGCGACTCGGACGCGAACTTCTCGCCGTCGATCAGGACGTCGAACTTGCGGGCCCCTGAATCGCTCCCCCAATAGGTGACGATCAAATCGGCGGCCCCGTCGTCGGGGAGCTTCACGTCGAACGAGAACCAGCCCCCGTCCCAGGCATGGCGGAACTTCTTCCCGCCGAAGTCTCCCGGCCCCGTCTTCTCCCCCTGGAAGTTGTGATCGCGCTCGGACTGCATCTCGCCAATGGCGAACAGATCGACCGTTCGGGCGTCGAGCTGCTTGAGTCGCCGCCGCTGTTCGTTGTATTCGCGTTCCCGGGCGCGCCATTGGTCCTCGGTGAAGACGTCCCAGTAGACGATGTAGCGCTCGTCACGGACCGCAAAGAACGGCTCCAGCGGCAGATCCCGTGGGCGGCCGACGCCAGCGGTTTCGAACCGCGCCGGTCGATCCGCCGCGGGCTTGAGCCAATCGTCGACCGGCCGATCGCTCGTCACCAGCACCGGCAGCATCTCCTCGGCGTCTTGCCCCACGATCCCGACGTACATCGCCGGTCCGTAGAACGCCGCGACGCGGCCAGGATTGTCCGGCATGGGCTCCAGTCGCAGCGACGGCGGCAAATCGACTTCGACGACGTCCCCGGCGTTCCATGTCCGTTCGACGGTCGCGAACGATCCCGGCGTGGCGTCGGTCTCGACCTCCGCGCCATTGACGCGAATGCGAAATCCCTCGCCGCACCACCGGGGGCGCCGCACGTGCAGGGCGAACTCGCGCGGCTCTTTGCAGGAGATTTCCAGCCGCGTCGCCCCCGTGGTCGGCAGCTCGGTCTGCTGGCGAAGCTTCACCCCGGCTCGGGTCCAATCGAGCTCCGACGAGATGAACTGGTTCACGTACAGGTCGTCGGCCGACCGAGCGTAAACGTACTCGCCGTAGCGGGCGTGGTTCTCCATCCCCGAGCCGCTGCAGCAGGTGAACGCCTCGGGGTCCATGAACGGCTTGGTCGACCCCGCGGCCAGCGGCACGAAGTAGCAGACCATGCCCGTCGCCGAGTTCTGCGATGCCAGGATGTGATTCCACAGCGCCCGCTCGGCGTACTCGACGTACGCGGCGTCGGGCTTCTGCGAGAAGAGGGCCGAGGTCAGCTTGAGCATGTTGTAGGTGTTGCAGGTCTCGGCCGTGTCATGGCTGAGCCGGTCGTTGAGCTTGCGCGGCGGGCCGAGGTGCTCGCGCATGCTGTTGCCCCCCATGGCGTAGGTGTGGTTGTCGACGATCGTCGACCAGAAGAAGCGGGCGATCACGGCGAACTTGGCCTCGCCGGTGAGTTCGGCGATCTTCGCCGCGCCGATGATCTTGGGGACCTGCGTGTTCGAGTGCTTCCCCTCCAATTCGTCGCGCTCGGCGGCGAGCGGATCGAGGATCTGCTTGTGGTAGAACTTCTTCGCCAGCTTGAGGAACTCTTCGTCGCCGGTGAGTTGATACAGCTCGGCCAGCGACTCGTTCATGCCGCCGTGCTCGCAGGCGAGCATCTGCTGCCACTGTTCGGGCGTCAGGTCGGCGGTCGTCTCGATCGCCCATCGCCCCAGGCGCGACGCCACGTCGAGCGCCTGCTCGTTGTCGCACAGGCGGTAGGCGTCGATCAGCCCTGCGAACAACTTGTGAAGCGTGTACCACGGGACCCAGGACCCGTTGAGGTCGAACCCTCGGGAGCGGATGTCGCCGCGGGCCACCTCGGCAAACACTTCGCGGCCCCGCGGCATGGCGCCGACGAACCCGTCCCCTCCCGCCTCCTGACAGGCGGCCAATTCGGCGACGACGTAATCGACTCGGCGGCGAAACTCCTCGTCGCCGTCCGCGTGGTGCATCCGGGCGCAGGCGCTCAGGTAATGTCCCAGGCTGTGCCCGGCGATCCCCATCGCTTCCCACCCGCCGTACTGTTCGGCCTTCGGCTCCAGTCCGGCGTCTTTGCGGTACCAGCTCAGCAGGCGATCGGGCTTGAGCGTCAGCAGGTACGCCGCGTCGGCGTCCTGCGCCTCCTTGAACGGGCCGTCGAGCAACTTGACCTGCCGTACGTCGAACGGCCGCACGACCGGCGGCGATTTGGCCGCGACCTGGGCTCGACAGACGGGGGGCGCCAACGGGGCCATGAATACGATCGCAAGGAACCCAAACTTCAAGGCGGAAACGTTCACCGGCAGGATCTCGCAAGGGGGGGCGGGCTGCTGCGGGAGCCTCGCGCTCCCGCAGCGGGACAAAGCCGACTCCGGAGCCGTTCCCTATTGGACCGGA
Organism: Pirellulales bacterium; assembly: GCA_019636345.1. Lineage (NCBI taxonomy): Bacteria > Pseudomonadati > Planctomycetota > Planctomycetia > Pirellulales > Pirellulales bacterium. The sequence goes on from JAHBXQ010000007.1 coordinate 41,728, forward strand.
AATCGGAGAACGGTCAACGAATGCGGGGCGAATTCATGCACGAATACGGGGCCCGCGAGTTTCGCCGTGCTCGTTTGCGGGGCGATCGCCTCGGGTTCGTCGAGCGAGTTGACCGCATCGGGATCGCCCGCGAGCACGACGATTCGGGCCTCGTCCCCGGCGAGCTTGGCGGATCCCAGGTCGATCTGTCCTGTCACAGGCTTGTCGCCCACGTGCACCGCCTTGACGACGACCTCGCGGGTCGCGGCATCGCGACCCGCGACGGCGTACAACCAGGGCAGCTCCAAGGCCGGAATCGTCGCCTCGTGGACGAGCTTGTCGTCGAGGTAGCACCGCACGTCAGGGCCGCTCAGCTCGATCCGGACGTCGTACCAGCGTCCCTCCTCGATGCTTCCCGGCGTCGCGGCCACTTGCGGATTCTCGGTGCTATGCCGGGCGAGAAACGCTTGCAGCGTGTGCTGCGTGTTGCCCGCGGCGCCAATGTTCCACTGCACGAACGATCCCCCCGGCGTCCCGCGGACCAGCGCCGCAAAGCCCCCCGGGCCCCCCGTCTTGCGGGCCTGGAATCGCACCACGTAGTCGCGCCAATCGCAGTCTCCCAACAAGGCGCGGCAGGTCGCCCGCGGCGCCGTTTGGGCGAGCGTGTCGCCATCAAGTTCCCACCGCCCACGGAAGCGTTCGAGCACGTCGACGTCGGCAAGCTGGTCGGCCCGCCACAGCGTTTCGCCCTCGCGCGCGACCGTGATTCCCCGGAACTCGACCGTCGCGTCGTTGGCGCCGACGCCAATTCGTCCCCCCGCGGGCGCCCGGGGGCGCGGGTCGACGAACTCGATCGGCAGCACGACGTCGGCCCGATGCCGGCTGAACAATTGCTGGACGTAGTAGTTCGGGGTCGCGTACGAGGTCAGGCTGTCGAACCAGATCAGATTCGGCCGCCACTGCCACGCCTCCTCGTGCCCGAACAGCGGGGCGTAGCACGACATGACCACCACGTCCGAGTTGCGCTCGATCCCGGTGAGAAACGCCGCCTCGGCCAAAGCGCAGCGCAGGTTGTTGCGGTTGTCGGGCGAGCAGATGTCGATCGACTGGGCCGCGTATTCGCCCATGAACACTTGCGATCCGCCGCGGGGGTAGGAATCGTAGCGCGTCGCCTCGCGCTGGAACCAATCGGGGCAGGCGTAACAGTGCTCGTCGACCGCCTCGGCCTTCTGCGGGCGGAGCCGCGACCAGGCGTAATCAAAGTCGGCGCCGACCGGGAACGGTCCGGAACCCGAGACGAGCCGAATCTCGGGATGCTTCTCCTTGAGCACGGCCGCGATTCGCTCGTATCGGTCGAGGTACTGCGGGCCCCACTGTTCGTTGCCGATCCCCAGCATCGTCAGACCGAACGGCGCGGGATGCCCGAGCGCGGCCCGGCGGGCGCCCCACGGGGTCTCGGGGCCGCCGTTGGCGAACTCGATTAGATCGAGCACGTCGTCGATGTACGGTTCCAGGGCATCGAGCGCAACGAGCTCCTTCGAGTTGAACTGGCACGCCATGCCGCAATTGAGGATCGGCAGCGGCGCGGCTCCGAGGTCCTCGCTCAACTGGAAGAACTCGAAGAACCCGACGCCGAACGACTGAAAATAGTCGGGCGTAAGCCGATGGGCGAACTCGGCGTTCCAGCGGTTCAACAACAACCGCCGCTCGGCCAAGTCGCCGATGGTCGTTTTCCACTGATAGCGGTACTTCAACTCCGGCCCTTCGACGATGCACCCCCCGGGGAAGCGGAAGAACGCGGGTTGCAGCTCCGCGAGCTTCTGCACGAGATCGGCCCGCAGCCCGTGGGGGCGTTCCCGCCAGGTACGTACGGGGCAGAGCGACGCCATGTCGAGATCGATCAGCCCGGGCCCGGCGAGCAGCAACTGCAGCGAGCCGCGCCCCTCGTCCGCGGTCGGGACGAGCTCCGTCTCGACCGCGCGCCATTCCGACCCGGCGACGTCGACGGCGGATTCGGCGAGCGCCTTCCCCTGCGGATCGACCAGTCGCACCACAAGCAGGGCGGTCCGTCCGGCGACCGAGCGCGCCTGGGCCGTGAAGCGGTACGGTTCGCCCGCGCGGAACCCCATGCCGCGGAACCCTTCGTTCGCGGCGCCGTAGGGGCCTTGCTCGCTGGTTTCGATCCGCAGGAAGACGGCGTTGGTCGTTCGCCAGGGGGCGTCGTTGCTCGTGCTCAGTCGACCCCGCGACCCGCCGCGGACCTCGCTCCAGCCAAGCAGCGCCCGGGGAAACTCGAAACCGCCGTTCTTCACCAACTCGGCGTTGAGCCCCCCGTCGCCGCCGAAGTTGATGTCCTCGAAGAAGATGCCGTAGAGCTGCGGACTGACCGTGTGGCCGGGGCGGTCGACGGCGACGCGCAATTGAACCTCGGCCGCCGCAGCGATCGAGGCGAGCAAAGCCGTCAGGGCCGATAGCGCACCGCACCTCAACAGACACCGCAGGTTACCCGCGGGCGCTGGCATCCGCTCCAGGCTCTGAGCGGACGGCGCTCGCCGCCGGTGCAGCACGCGAGGCTCCTGCACAACCCGCCATCGTTGTTTGCTCGGGACTGGCGCCTGCGGCTCGTGATCGGGGGCAAAGCCTGACATGACACGTAACAAGAGGGCTGTCGATGGTGAAGGCAAGCGAGCCGGCACGACAGGCCTGGCGATCGCGCTTGCAGGACGATAGCGAGGACAAAAGACCAAGGCGCCGGCGAAGCGCGACGCTGCCGGCGCCTGAATCGATGGCCGTCGTCGCCTAGCGGCAGCCGTCAGTTCCCGATGCTGACCGTCTCGCCCCCGGCGGCGCTCGTGAGGGCGTTCCATACAAAGCGATCGATGCTGTCGGTGTAGAACGCAACGGAGGCGTCGCAGCGCGACGCGTTGACGCCGCCGGGATGCCGACTGCGAGCGCTCACATAGTTTTGTTTCGTACCATGCTGGTTGTCCACTCTGGCTTCGGCAGGGACGTCATTGCTCCGAGGAATGTTCAGAGGAGATGCAGGGGGGCTTGGCAATTCTGCGGCGGCCCAGGCGTCCCTCACGTCTTGGTTAGGCGACCACCACCATGACTGCCGATCGAGGCCATCGGGAACCGTTGTGTTGGGAGTTTGGTAGCCTGTGAACATCTGACCTCCCAAAGCCGTCTGGGCGTCCGAGTAGGGCCCGCCCCAGTTCGCGGTTTCGGGTAGGACGAAGACCTCTGACATCATAAGAGTGTTGGCCGTACCATCAGTGATCGCGGCGAGTTTCCCTTCTTTCTTCGGTATGAACGGGGCCCCGCCAAAGGTGATGCAGTTGGGGAATTCCCCTGGGCAACCTCCAAGAAGATGTTGGCCGTAAACCGTATTGCCGCCGTTGACGACATAGTTGCTTCGTACGCGAGCCCAATATACGCTGCCCCATTCGTTGCGTTGCAGCCCAATGTCAGTTGGGCAGGCATAGAGCGGGACGAAAGCTCGCCGAGCGGCTTCGTTAGCGGCATGGCTAAACGATTTGGTCACGTCGACAACAGCGACGATTCCTTGTTGCTCGATGTAGGGCATGAGGGGCAGATACCATCCATGGTCGTCATACCAACTGCCTTGAACCCCGCCGGCTCCGTAGGTTGCGGTCATCTCGGCATTGGACCAGTGCTTCGCCAGATGCGGCAATCCCTTCTTGGCCGACTCGTAGTTGAGCATAGCCACGCTCAACTGCCTCAGGTTGTTGAGGCACTGCGAGCGGCGGGCCGCCTCGCGGGCCGCTTGGATCGCCGGCAACAACAGCGCGACCAGCACGCCGATGATGGCGATCACCACCAGAAGTTCGACCAGCGTGAAGGCCCTCGATTGGCTAAGTCGATGTTTCATGTCCGTTTTCCTTGTTGCCCCGAATCAAAGGGCGGCTTGACAATCCGTCACAATAAACGGCGAACGGATGCTGCTAAAGATCGAAATGTTGATCGAGATTCTCGCCTGAGACGACAACTTCAACCCCAGTCGATGTCTTGGGCGGCACCAAGTTGACTTCGTCGCGATACTCACCCCCTGTCCGCTCGTTCTTCTTAAGCGGACCGACCTCACGGGTAATGTTGAAATAGGCTCGCAATGTGCCCACCGGCGTCGCCGGCGAGTCGTACTCGCCGTTGACGATCGGGACCGATACGGCCTTCGTTTCGGACCCGCCGGGGGGGGCGAACGTGATCGACGCCTTCGCGTCCGCCGGGATCGGCTGGCCTCCCAGGGTCACCTTCCCGTGCAGGTGCACCGTGGAGTTCGAGCCGCCGCAACCGGCCAACAGCCCCAGCGCCGCGAGCGTCGCCCAAGCGCGGCGACCGGCGCGACCTCGCACAGGCGCGGATCCGACCGGGGGACATGCTGCGGGACGCGAACAAGTGATCATGCGCGGGACGACGGTCCTGGAAACGAGGAGCAACCGAATCGGACGAGACAACGTGAACGCAATCGCAAGTCTGCGTCGCTCCCGGCGCGATGGCGCATGGCGCGGGAGCGATCGGCACCCGCGGTCCGTCGGCGAGGACAGGACCGTGGGGCTCGGCAGAGGATGATGAGCTACCTAAATAATCGCCGGTTTGCGTCCCGGAGTCACTACAATGATGCGTATAAAAAAAACAGAAAATGCGCAGCAGACATGTCGAATCCCGACATTTTTTAGCTCACTTGTCTCTTGATCGGAACCGCTTGGCGGGTCGGCGGCGACCTTGCCAGCCGACCGCGCACGCCGCGGCTGCGGCCAAAGCCGTCGCCGACGGCTCGGGGACCGTCGCTCCCAGTAGGGCCGACGAGCCCGGCCCGTGGACCGCCTCGTAGTCGGCCTTGAACAGCCGGAAGTCGGCGACGTCGTTGTCGCCGTCGCCGTCCAGATCGCCGGCGCGGTACGCGGCGACCGGAGACAAGCCCGTCAGGCTGGTCAGGTGATTGTCGCGCAGCGCCGGCCAGTCGGCCGCGTCGATGACGCCGTCGGCGTTCAAATCGCTGCGGGCGAAGCGGTTGCCGTCGTTGCCGACGTACTTCACGGTCCCGGGGATGGTCGAGCCGTCGCCCAGCGTGATCGTCAGCAACAGGTCCTCGGTCGGCGAGGCGAGCCACCCACCCGCCGAGCTGAGCGTCACGCTTTGAGCGTCGTCGAGAAGCCCGGCGGTCCCTAGCGAGCTCTCGGCGAACGAGTAGAAATCGCCCGCCGGCGAGGTGATCTGCCAGTTGTTCGTCTGGTCGACGGCGCCGGTTCCCGCCGCGTCGGCAAAACCCGTGATCGGCGTGTCGAACCCGGCGGCGTTGATCGCCCCCGCGGGGGAGGCGAGCGCGTAGCCGCGAATGTCGACCGCGGCGCCGGTGGGGTTCGACAAGGCCATTCCCCCCGTCATGCGATCGACCGTGAGAGTCACCGTCAGGTAGGGGACGAGCTTGAAGATCTCGCCCAAGCCGGCGGCGGGATACTGACCGTCGAAGCTGTTTTGCGTCCCCGAGCGGTTGCCGAAGTCGACGATGTAGAGATTCCCGGCGTTGTCCTCGCCGAACGACACGATCTTGTCGAGCCCGGGCAGATCGTTTTGATTCGAACTGGGCATGTACGTCGGATCGGTCGGGTCGTAGACCAGCGATTGCCACAGCGAAGTCAACTCGGTGACGACGCCGTTGTTGCCGTTGGGGGTCTCGTTGCGATCGTATTCGAGCGACCAGTACCGTGACCGGACGAAGTCGGCGTAAAAGTACTTCCCCTGCAATTCTTCGATCGGCCCGCGGTAGACGTATCCGCCGATGACGGCCAGGCCGTCGGCGTGGGAGTACTGCTGGATCGGATCGAGCGATTCGACGCCCGTGAACGGGTTGGTCGGCAAGTGGGGGGCGCCGGAGACGTTGCTCTCGAACGTCCCCTCCCATTGCGGCCAGCCGAGATCGACGGGGGGACCGCCGAGGTTGGAACCCTGCTTGATGAAATGGACCTCCTCGACGGCGTTCTCGCCGACGTCGCCGTAGTAGAAGTCGCCGGTCTCCCGGTCGAAGCTGGCGCGGTAGCCGTTGCGGACCCCGGTGATCCAGACCTCCCCCAGCCCGGAGATCGGCGAACCGGGGTTCGCCGCGTTGTAGGCGGGGATCGGATTGGTCGACGGAATCGAGAAGTTCTTGTTCCCGTTGCCGAGATACGAGTCGCCCGAGACGTCGACGCGCAGGATCTTGCCTTGCAGGTCGGCGGGGTTTTGCGACGGCCGGCCCGTGGGGCTCGTCCCCCCGTTGTACGCGTTGCCGAACGAGCCTTCGCCGGCGGAGATGTAGAGATGATTGCGCTCGGCCCCCGTCGCTGTAGGATCGAACCCGATCCAGTTGACCGTGTGGTTGTTCTGCGCGTTGTTGTTGTAACGGAGGATGGTCCGCACCGAGCCGAACGTGCCGTCGGGGTTCATCGTGTACTCTTCGACCCGATTGATCGCGGTGGTGCTGCGCTCGCTGCTGGAGACGTACATCTTGCCGTAGGTCGGGGCGCCGGGCGTGTTGAAATCGGGGCTGAAGGCGATCGTCTGCAGACCCGTGTCGTTAGTGACCGACCGGTGCGACAAGTCGAGCACGACCGTTTTGGTCCGCGTGTCGACGTCGTATCGCCAGACCTTGCCCATCTGGTTGATCGCCGAAAAGCCGCCGATCGTGTTGGAGGTTCGCTCGGCAAAGTAGAGGATGTTCGCCGGGTCGCCGGGGGCCTGCGTGACGTAGGTCGGCTGGCTGAGGCCCGAGGCGATTCGTTCGAGTCGGTAGCCCTGGGCGTCGGCGTCGGCGGCGCCGATCGTCAACAGGCAGGCGAACAGAAACTTCGCCGGCGAGGAGTCCGGGCGAACCCGGCGCGATCTTGCAAGGATGTCCATCGTGAGTGGCGGCCAGAAGCGATGGTCCGGGCGGCGTCGGTCGCTCGGACGCGCGGAAGACATCTCGACCGAAGGTACGACGACCGTCGGCGACGCAGAGCGGACAGCGACCGAGGTCGCAAGCAGAAGTCAGGCGGCGAATGCGATGAAGACAAGGCGGCGGCGTGTCGCCGAAATGCATCTCGACGACTTCTCCTTCAGTCACCTTAAGCGCTCTAGTCGCCGCGAACAAACGTCCTGCGCGATATCTAAAGATGTTGTGCGGAGAGTTGGTTGGCGTCCGCGCGCTCGGCAGTTCATAATCGGGCCCGAACGCGAAGGGCTGCAGACGGGCAGGTCTTCCCGCTTTTCGTTCAGGACAGGCCACGGCGGGCTTCCCTGCTTGCTGTTGCACGGACGCGAAGCTGCTTAAGCGACTCTTCAAACGGCGACGTTCTTCTCGTTGCTCGCAGCTGCGCGAGATTTCCGTGGATTTGGGTTTGATCCTCGAGGACGCTTTTCGGCAACCCGCAGGCGAGCCTGCTTAGCCCGCAAGAGTCAAGCGACCGACCGTTCCTCGGAAATCAGGACATTACCGGCGTTTTCTTGACTGAGGGGCGCGGTCAAGACGGCGATCGACACACCATTGCTTCAGACGACAAGGAGACGGAATTGTGAATCGACGATTGTTGACAGGCGTCGCGGCGGTCCTCGTTTCGGCGACGAATGCTTGGGGGGCGGTCACGCACCTTTACACCTTTAACGACGGCACGGCGAACGACTCGGTCGGCGGCGCCCACGGCACGCTCGTCGGCGGCGCCACGATTTCGGGGGGAGAAGCGATTCTGGGCGGCGGGCCGATCAACACTCCCGACACCTCGGCCAACAACATGGGCCCCCACGTCAGCTTCGACGCGGCGACGATCGCCATCAACACCTACACGGCCGCGAGCATCGAGGTGTGGCTGAAGTCGGACACGTCCAACGCGATTCCGACCGGCCAGTTCACGATGGCCGCGGCGCTCGGCCGGCACACGACCAACACGGGCGGAAACGAGGCCCCCTGGTCCGGCCACCAGTACATCATGATGCAGCCGACCCGCGGCGGCGGACCGGCCGCTATGCGGGCTGCGATCACCAACGATCGGTTCGAGAACGAGACCGGCGTCAATGGCGTGGCCCAAATCGCCGACAATCTGCTCCACCATTGGGTGGTGACGATCAACTCGACGACGATCAGTTCGTATCTCGACGGCGTGCTGCAGGGTTCGACGGCGCTAGGAAGCAACTCTCTGTCTCAACTCAGCAACGAGGTCGTCTACCTCGGGCGATCGCTCTACAACGACCCCTTCTTCAAGGGATCGATCGACCAATTTGCGATCTACAATACGGCATTGACCCAGACCGAAGTGACGACCAACTTCAACACCGGCCCGGTGGGCACCGGCAGTCCCGGGGTGGCCACGCTGACGATCGACCGCGACACCGGCGCGATGACGCTCAGCAAGCAGGGCGCCCCGCATGAAATGTTCCGTTACGAGATTAACTCCGCCAGCGGGGCTCTCAACCCGGCCCAATGGCGCACGATCGCCGACAACGCCGACTCTGACAGCGGCTCGTCGTTCGACGATAACGACGTCTGGAACGTTCTGACTGCGACGAACTTCACGTGGTCGGAGGAAGAGCCGATCGACGGCGGCGGCGACAACGGCGGTCTTCTGGGAGCCGGCGGCACGACCTCGCTCCCCCTCTCGACAGCCGGCGGGTGGCTCAAGTCCTACCGCGAAGACGTCACGATGACCCTGGGCATTCTCGTCAACGGCATCGAGGCGACCACCCCGGTCAACGTCGTCTACACCGGCAACGGCGGTGAGCCGTTCAAACGAAGCGATTTCAACTTCGACAATGAGATCGATGAGGTCGACTACCAGATCCTGCTGAGCAACCACCTGACGACGCTCACGGATCCGAATGCGGCTTCGACGTACCTCAAGGGCGACGTCAACGGCGACCTGCGCAACGACGTCCTCGACTTCCGGCTGTTCAAGGAGGACTTCATCGCCGTCAACGGTTTGGCGGCGTTCAACGCTTTGGTCGGCGCGGTTCCCGAGCCGGGTTCCGTCGCGCTGGCGGTCCTCGCGGCCGCGACCGTGGTCGGACTTCGGCGCCGACGTTAGGCTCGCTGGCTGCACACGCGCCAGCTCGAGGACGTCATCAACAGGACCATCTCATTCGCAACTCCAATTGAAATAAGGTTTCCCCACGATGAATCTGCGGACTGCAATGAATTGGGCGACTCGCGCCGCGGCCGGTTTGGCCGGGACGGCGGCGGTTGCAATTTTGACCGGCGTGACGCCCGCCTACGGGGCGTTGACCCATAAGTACACCTTCAACGACGGCACGGCGAACGACTCCGTCGGCGCGGCCCACGGGACCTTCGTCAACGGTCCGACCGTCACGTTCGACGGCCAAGTCGATCTCGACGGAGTGAACGACTACGTCAGCCTTCCCGGACCGACGATCGCGATCAATACGTACTCGGCCGTCACGCTCGAAACGTGGTTCACGATGGACGTCGCGCAAGGGTGGCAACGCATCTACGACTTCGGCGACACGAGTCCGGACAATCTGGGCAGGAACTACATCTTCTACTCGCCGAGCAGCGGGCCCGGCGACCATCGGGCCGTGATTTCCGACGCTGATCCCGGCTACTTAAGCGAGGAACTCGCCGTCGGGGGGCCGACGCTCTCGACCGGTATCGAGCATCACATCGCGGTCACGATCGCCAATGGCGGCAACATGACGCTGTACCACAACGGCGTCCAAGCCGGAACGGTGGCGCTGACCAAGTCGCTGGCGTCGGTCAGCAATGCGTTCGCCTTGCTGGGCGAGGCGGTGTATCCCGGCGACCCGAACTTCAACGGGCGCATTGACGAGTTCCGGATTTACGACACGGCCTTGTCCGCCTCGGAGGTCCAGGCCAGCTATGCGCTCGGGCAGGATTTCAAGCAGACGCTCGTGTTGGACGTCAACACGGTCACCGGGGCCGTGGGGCTGCGCAACGCGACGGCCGTCCCGCTCTCGTTCGACTACTACCAAATCACCAGCGCCGCAGGGACGCTGAGCACCACGAACTGGAACAGCCTGAGCGACCAGAACATCGACGCGGTCGGCGGCGGCCAAGGGGAGAGTTGGGACGAAGCGGGCGGGGTGACCAGCAACGTGCTTAGCGAGTTGTTTCTCGGCGGCTCGACGACGCTTGCCCCCAACGCCACGCTCAGCCTGGGCAACGCCTTCAACACGGGCGTCGGGGCGACGGATCTCCGGTTTCAGTATTCGTTGACCGACGGAACGGTCGCCAAGAGCGCGGTCAACTACGTCACGGGAGCGACCGATTCCGATTTCAACAACGACAACATCGTTAACGGCAGCGACTTCCTGATCTGGCAGCGTAATTTCGGCGCGACCAGCGGGGCCACCAACGCCCAGGGCGACACCAACAATGACGGGGCTGTCAACGCCGCCGACTTGGCCAACTGGAAGACCAGCTACGGTCAGCCGTCGGCGACCGCCGTGGCCGCGGGAGTCCCCGAGCCGTCGGCAATGCTGATCGCGTTGGCCGGTCTGTCGTTGTTGGGCTTCGCCCGTCGCTAAGGGTTCGGCTTCGCACCGGCGAAGCGACTCCCGCCCTAAAATCGAGTCCCCGTGCGGTTCGGCGCCGACGCGTCGAGGGGGCAGGCCGCACGGGGATTTCTTTTTTCACCGCCGGTCGGTATCACAAACGGTCCAGTCAGGCGTCACGGTCCTATTGACTCCGTCGCAGCGGTCTATGCCACTTAAGACGCCGAAGGTCGCCCTGCTCATCGAAACGTCGCGGGGTTACGGGCGAGGGCTGCTGCGCGGCATTTCGCGCTACGCCAAGCATCACGGGCCGTGGGAGTTCTACATCACTCCGGGCGATTTCGCCCAGCATTTGCCGCGAATCAAACAGTGGAGCGGCGACGGGATCATCGCCCGGCTCGAAACGCCGGCGATCGCTCGCGACGTGTGCGCCGCCAATCTGCCGACGATCATTCTCGACGTGTCGCAGAACATTCCGCTCGACATGCCCGAGCTGCAACGATTCAGCGAGGTGGCGTCCGACTCCGTCGAAGCGGGCCGGATGGCGGCCGAGCATTTGCTCGACCGCGGTTTCAAGCAATTCGCCTATGTCGGCGAGCACGGTCGCATCTGGTCGCACAACCGAGAGGCGGGTTTCCGCTCCGCTCTGCAGAAGCGAGGTTTCGACGCCCTGGTGTACGAAGGCCCGCGCAACAAGCAGAAACAATTTTGGGAGCGGGAGCAGGCCGTGCTGGCCGAGTGGTTGGCGGCGCTCCCCAAACCGATCGGAGTGATGGCGTGCAACGACGATCGCGGGCGGCAAGTGCTCGACGCCTGCCTGACGGCGGGGGTGAAGTCGCCGCTTGAGGCGGCAGTCGTCGGGGTCGACAACGACGAACTGCTGTGCGAGCTTGCCATGCCGCCATTGTCGAGCGTGGCCCTGAACTCCGACGCCGGGGGATACCGGGCCGCGGCGTTGCTCGACGACCTGATGGCGGGCCGGCGTCGCAAGCCGCAGCGGGTGACCGTCGAGCCGATCGGCGTCGTCGAGCGCCGCTCCACGCAGGCCACCGCGCAGTACGACCCCGACGTTGCGGCGGCGATTCACTTCATCCACGATCATGCGGGGCAGAACATTGGCGTCGACGACGTGGTGCGGCACGTGCACATGTCGCGGCGAACGCTCGAGATTCGGTTCCGCGACGTCGTCGGGCGATCGCCTTATCACGAGTTGCAGCGGGTGCGAGTCGAGCGGGCGCGCCGGTTGCTGATGGAAACCGACTTGCCGATCCCCCGCGTGGCCGCCGCCGCCGGTTTCAGCAGCAACGCCTACTTGGCGCAGGTCTTCCAGAAATGGGTCGGCAAGACCCCCTCGCAAATCCGCCGGCAGCATCGAACGTAGCGCCGGTTTCGGCAGGCTCGCGAGTCGTCTCTCGGGAGCAAGCGGTCGGCGCGACAATCGCCCAAGCTGCCATGAAGTGGAGAAACTCGTGCGCAAACTGACAGTCTCCTCGCCGATTGTTCGCCGGAAAGGGCGGCGGTAGCATGGGGGGCTGTTGACGTGTTTGCAGTCACGAGACCTCTGCCATGACCTTGATCGCCGCGGCGTTGGCCCTGGACGGGGACGCTCACGAAGTCGCTGCTTGGGAGCGGTTGGCCGCTTCGCCCCTCCTCGGCAGCGTGGCAGCGACGGTTCCGCCGGGGAACAAAGCTCCTTTCGCCGCTTGCGCCCGGCTGGACGCCCCGTCGTTGCGATCGGCTGCCGGAGTCGTCGAGACGTTGCAGTGGTTCGCCGGGACCAAGGCGTCTCATTTGCTGTGGGCGCCGTCCCCGGGAATCGAACTGACCGCGTCCGGACTGCTCCGTCTCGCGCAAGCCGCCGAGGACTCGCGGGCCGCGATTCTCTACTCGGACTACTACGACATGCAGGCCGACGGCGCCGCGACGCTTCACCCGCTTATCGACTATCAGGCAGGGAGCATTCGCGACGATTTCGATTTCGGGCGCGTCGTGTTGCTCAGCCGAGACGCCGTCGCCGGGCTTGCCGAGGCGATCCGGGCCGACGGCGTCTCGGACGCCTTTGGCGGCTGGTACGACCTGCGTCTGCGGGCAAGCGAGCGCGGCCCGGTCGTTCGGCTTCCGGAGCCGACCTACGCAGTGTGCTCCGTCGAGCAGCGAACCGCGGGCGAGGCTCACTTCAGCTACGTCGATCCGCGGAACCGAGATTATCAGCTTGAGATGGAGCGAATCGCCACGGCGCACCTTCGCCGCATCGACGCGTGGCTGCCGCCGCCGACTGCGCCGCCCGTCGAGGGAGGGGAGTTTCCCGTGGAATGCAGCGTCGTGATTCCGGTGCGGAACCGCGTGCGCACCGTCGCCGATGCGGTCCAGAGCGCTCTGTCGCAACTCGCCGACTTCGCCTTCAACGTGATTGTCGTCGACAATCACTCGACCGACGGGACGACGGACGTGCTGCGCGAATTGGCCGCGACGAGCGAACGGCTCGTCCACCTGATCCCCGCTCGGGTCGATCTGGGGATCGGCGGCTGTTGGAACGAAGCGATTCACGCCGCAGTCTGCGGGCGCTACGCCGTGCAACTCGACAGCGACGACATCTACTCGAGCCCCGACGTGCTGACCCGGTTCGTGACGGAGTTTCGTCGCGGAGGATACGCCCTTGTGGTCGGCTCGTACACAATCTGCAACTTCGAGTTGCAGCCAATTCCGCCGGGGCTGATCGACCATCGCGAGTGGACTCCCGAGAACGGGCACAACAACGCCCTGCGGATCGCCGGGCTCGGCGCCCCGCGGGCGTTTCATGTGCCGACCTTGCGGACGATCGGGTTTCCGAACGTCAGTTTCGGCGAAGACTACGCGGTCGCGCTGCGAATGAGCCGGCAGTATCCGATCGGCCGCATCTACGATTCGCTCTATTGGTGTCGCCGCTGGGAAGGAAACACCGACCATGCCCTGCCGCTGGAAACGCAGAACCGATATGCGTCGTACAAGGATCGCGTCCGAACGATCGAGCTGGCCGCTCGTCGGCAGGCGGCGAAGACCGGGTGATGCGGCGGTTCGCCGTGGAGGACCCAGGACCTGCGGACAGCGCGGATTGCGTCGTTGAGATTGCGTCGAGTCGGACGACCGGTTGAAGTCGGTCGTCTCGGCCCGTCGCGTCGGATCTGCTGCAACGCAAGTTGGCGACGATCCGGTTTCTCCTCGCGTCGGCCTTTTCGGCTGTGCGTCGAATTGAGTTGCAGAGTCGCTTGCTTTCCGACGAACGCCCATGCCCTGGCGAAACATCCTCGAAATCGACCCAGGCCCGACCGTCCCCCTGCGGCAGCGCATTGACGGTTTGTTCGTCCAACAGCGAGCGACTTGGCCTGCGCTGCGCGACGGAGAAGCCGCGCTCGCCCATTTGCAGCGGAAGACGCTGTCGACGGACATTTCGACCGTGATCGTGCAACGCAACCCGGCGCGGCGCGGCTCGACCTTGGCCAAGACCGACGCGAAAGCAGTCGCGGCCAGGGCCTGCTTTCTTTGCCCGGACAAGATGCCAGCCGAGGAGCGGGGCGTGGCGTTCGAGGACTTCGTCGTCCTTCCGAATCCCTTTCCGATTCTGCCGCTCCACGCCACGATCGCCTCGCGCGATCATCAGCCCCAGCGGATCATGGGGCGGGTCGACGCGTATTTGCGACTCGCTCGGGACCTGAGCCCCGATCTTGCGGCGCTCTACAACGGTCCTCGCTGCGGCGCCTCGGCGCCGGATCACCTTCATTTCCAGGCCGCCGTGGCGAGCGAGATCCCGATTCTTGCCCAGTTCCCGCCCAAGCAGCGTCGTCCGCACTTCGCCCACACGAGCCGGAGTCGCCGGATGGTCGTTTTCGCCGGCGCCGACCCGGCGCGGATCCAGCGCGACGTCGACGTCACGATTGCTGCGCTTGCCGAACTCGACCCAAGCGACGCCGAGCCGATGCTCAACCTCATCGCTCGCTTCGACGGTCGGCAGTATCTGGTCGTGCTGTTCCCGCGCGCCGCCCATCGGCCGGTGTGCTACTTTCAGCCGGAGCCGGACCAGATCCTGATCAGCCCGGCGATCCTCGAGATGTGCGGGATCGTGGTCGCCACCGAAGAAGCCCACTACTCCCGGGTCGACGATCGCGTCGTCGAGGAGATCTACGAGGAAGTGAGTCTGGCCGGCCCGCAGTTCGAGCGGCTGATCGCGGCGCTGTCGATCGGCCCCCGCTGAGCCGCTGAGACGCTGAGACATCGAAAAACACGCCACTTTGCCGCTTTCCCGCTATTCGGGCTATATTAGAGGAAGTCGTCGATCGCATGCCCTGCGTCGCCAGCCCGCTGGACGATTCTTGCCGGAATATTCGCCGATGGTCCCCTCCTCCGTGTCGAGCGCCCGTTCTTCCCGCTTGCGGTCGGCGACCGCTGTGCGCCGCAGCGGCTTCACTCTCATCGAGTTGCTCGTCGTGATCGGCATCGTCGCTGGGCTGATCGCGCTGCTGTTGCCGGCCGTGCAAGCGGCTCGAGAGGCGGCGCGGGCGACCCAGTGCCGAAACAACCTGCGGCAAATCGGGCTGGCGACTCTGCACCATCACGACGCCCTGGGGCACTTTCCCCCGGCCCGGCTGCGAATCCGCAATTGGGACGAGATTGAGTGCGAGACGACGCAACCCTCCTGGTTCGCTCGCATCCTCGGGTACCTCGAGCAGGGTTCCGCCCACGCCCAGTGGGACTTCAGTCTGCCTTACGAGGAGCATCCCACGGAGCTGCGCGAGTTCGGGCCCGACGTGTTCGTCTGCCCGTCGCGACGCACGTTGAGCGAGTCGGTCATCGCCTCGGGCGCAACCGAGGAAGTCGTGACCTATCCCTGCGGTTGCAGCGGATTGGAAACCACGTGGCTCACCAGCGGAGTGACCGGCGATTACGCCGGCAATCACGGCGACTTCACCGGCGGGTCCTACGGCAGTCAAACCGACTACTGGCGCGGGGGAAACGGGACGGGCGTGATTATTTCCAGCCGGCCTGAATGCCGCGGTCTTCGTCCCGGCGGGGCGCGCGACAAGGTGCGGCTGAAGGACGTGCTCGACGGAGCCAGCAACACGTTCCTCGCCGGCGAGATGCACATTCCTGCCGAGCGACTCGCACAAGCTCCCGAGAACGGGCCGCTGTACAACGGCAAAGATCTGACCGCGTTCGCGCGGATCGGAGGACCGAGCGTCCCCCTCGCCCGCGGCCCCGAGGACGCGTCGGTCGGCATCTTGGGGTTCGGCAGTTGGCACCCGCAGAACTGCCCCTTCGTGCTCGCCGACGGTTCGGTCCGCAGCATCGACGTGCTGATCGACACGGTCGTACTCAAAGGGTGGTGCCACCGTTCCGACGCCTCCGGCGCCGACGAGGTCTTTCCCGACTGGTGGCCGGGGCTGCTATGAATCGCCTGAGGACGAAGCGACTGCTGCTGTCGCTGATGGTCGCTCTTGGGTCAGGGTGCGGCGACGGCCGCGAGCCGACCTATCCCGTCAGCGGGACGGTCACGTTTCGCGACGGTTCGCCGGTGCGGTTCGGCAGCGTGGAATGCCGATCGGAAGCCTCCGGCAAGATCGCCCGCGGCGTGCTCGATCGGCAAGGGCGGTTTCGGCTCGGCGTCTACGCCAACGACGACGGGGCCGTCGCAGGGTTCCATCAGGTAATCGTCGTGCAGTTGGCGCGGCCGGAGAGCGTTCCGTTGGCTCCCCCCGCCGACGTCGCCGAAGCCGATCGCGCAGCCCACGCCGCGCACGGCGCCGTGCCGCTGGTTTCCCCGCTCTACGCACAATACGCGACCTCTCCGCTGCGGATCGAGGTCAAGGCGACGGCGTCAAATCAGGCGGACCTGATCGTCGATTCGTTGGCTCCGCCGAGGAGCGATCCGGCTCCCCGCCGCTCGGGGCGGGCCGAGTAAAGTCGTCGCCTCTCCGAGCGCGGTCGGCAGAATCGTTGCATTTGCAATCTTAATGCAAAGACGCAAGAATGCTTTTTAGACGCTGGCTTGTCCCATCGCCCTTGTCCCGACGGGAGTCGTTTCCGTGAAATCCGCTGCCGCCAAGCACGACGTAACATGGGCGAAGGGACTGCTGAAAGGCGCCGGGATGCGCAGCACGGCCGCCCGCGTGGCGGTGCTGCAGCAATTGGCGGCTGCGACGCAACCGACCAGTCACGCCGACGTGGTCGCAAAGCTCGAGGATTTCGGCTTCGACCAATCCACGATCTTCCGCTCGCTGCAGGAACTGGCCGAGGCGGGGTTGGTCAGTCGACTGGATCTGGGCGATCAGGTGCGCCGTTTCGAGCTTCGGCACGAAACGGGGGACGATCGGCTGGAGCATCCGCACTTCATGTGCATCGACTGCGGCAAGGTCTCGTGCCTCGACGATTTCTCGTTTCGTCTCGCCCCCAGCCGCGGACCGCGGCGTGATCAGTTGGGCGAAATCACCGAAGTGCTCCTCAAGGGTCACTGCGGGACTTGCCTCGGCAAATAGCGGCTTGTCGCGCGACGCCGGCGCTGCTCGACCGGCTTGAGGTCCGCTCGCTTCGGGTCCGCCCCGCTCGGCATGCCGGCGCAGTCCGGACGCGCCATGGCCGGAGTTCTCGAACCGGGGTCCTGAACCGCCCCGCCTGACCCGGCGTGCCTGGGCCGGAAAGGCGTTTTCTTCGTAACGAGAAGAATTTGCAATTATCTATTTGCAATCCAATTGCATTGCGGGTATTCTTTGCAAAGCAATTGCACATGTACTATGTATGCTTATTCACTTCCGTTGCCGAAAAGCCGCCATGTCCGCCTCTCTCCCCGACTTGCCCCGACTCCTCCCCGTCACGGTCCTCTCCGGCTTTCTCGGGGCAGGCAAGACGACTGTTCTCAACCACGTCTTGGCGAATCGAGACGGTCTTCGCGCGGCCGTCATCGTCAACGACATGAGCGAGATCAACGTCGACGCCGCTCTGGTCCGCGGCGGTCAGGCGGCTCTCAGCCGTTCGGAAGAAAAGCTCGTGGCCATGACCAACGGTTGCATTTGCTGCACGCTCCGCGAAGACCTTCTCAAGGAAGTCGCCCGCCTGGCCGACGAGGGACGGTTCGACTGCCTGCTGATCGAATCGACGGGCGTCAGCGAGCCGATGCCGGTCGCCGAAACGTTCACGTTCGCCGACGAGCAGGGGCGTCGCCTCGGCGAC
The DNA here is from genome assembly GCA_019636345.1 of Pirellulales bacterium. NCBI lineage: Bacteria > Pseudomonadati > Planctomycetota > Planctomycetia > Pirellulales > Pirellulales bacterium. Next base: position 59,401 of record JAHBXQ010000007.1, read on the forward strand.
GTCGCCCGACTCGACACGATGGTCACCGTCGTCGACGCCTGCAACTTCCTGACAGACTTCGGAAGCATCGACGATTTGGCCGATCGCCGAATCGGACTAGGGGAAGAGGATCGACGCAACGTCGTCGATCTGTTGGTGGATCAGATCGAATTCGCCGACATGCTCCTGCTCAACAAATGCGACCTCGTCTCCGAGGACGAGTTGACCGCCCTCGAGGGAGTGCTCCGCAATCTCAACCCCCGAGCGGAGGTGATCCGCACGGTACGCGGACGCATCGAGCCGCGACGGCTGCTCGACACGGGACGGTTCGACCTCGAATCCGCCGGCGCCCAGCCGGGTTGGCTCGAGGTTCCCCGCGGCGCGGAGGAGCCCGAAACCGACGAGTACGGCATCACGAGCTTCGCGTATCGGGCCCGGCGGCCGTTTCATCCGCAGCGTCTCTGGGAACAGCTCGATCGCGAGGACGGAGTGCTGGCCGGGGTGATCCGCTCGAAGGGGTTCCTCTGGATCGCCTCGCGGCATGATTGGGCTTACTCGTGGTCCCAAGCCGGCGTGTCGGTGCAACTCAACCCGGTCGGCACTTGGTGGGACGCGGCCGACGAGTGCGAGTGGCCGGAGGATCCGGAACTCGTCGCCGAAATCCGCAGCGATTTCGCCGGTCCGTACGGCGATCGACGCCAGGAACTTGTGTTCATCGGCATCGAGATGGACCGAGTCGTCATCGAGAGCTGCCTAGAAGGCTGTCTGCTGACCGACGAGGAATTCGCCGCCGGGCCGGACGGGTGGAGTCGCTTCGTCGACCCTCTGCCGGCCATCGAGACGGCCAGCGACGACGACACGATCGTCATGGACGAGTCGCCGGCCGAACCGCCCGCCGCTTTTCGCGACGGCGATCAATCGCGGAACTGAACCTTTCGCCCGGCCGGGTGGCGTTCCGTGGCGGAACGCAGCGGCGGGCGAATCACCTGAGGAGTTGATCTCATGAATGTCCAGTTGGCACGGTCCTGCGCGCTGTTGGCGGCGCTGCTGGGGATCGGAATCGGGTCCGCGCGAGCCCAACTTGCCGAGTACTACGTCGGCATCGATTCGCGCACGGCGCCGTTCTCGGCTCCCTTGGCCGATGGCGGGGGGTTCTATCCCGATAATCCCAATTTCAATCGGCTCACGTTGCTCTACAACCACGGCGACCACTACCATGGCATCGGCCAGTACGTGTATTCGGGACCGTCAGCGACGCCGACGCTCAACGACACCAACGCCAACAACCGCCTGCCGGAGACCTCCACGGGACAACCAGGGTTGCCTCTATTGCCGGGCTCCGGGGCCTACGCGGGCAAGAACGCGACCAAGCACGTGCTCGGTCTTGACTACTCGAATCTGGAGTTGCGAAACGTCCATTCGCTCGCTGGCGTCGACCCGATCCTCTACGGCAGCAGCGGCGGACGGTGGGACGACCCGTTCGGCGCGGCCGACGTCCACCTGGAACTGCTTAGCGTCAGTTCGCCCCACTTGAAGGTCGGCTCGCTGACCGACCCTGACGCCCTGCTCGTGGGCGGCGACGTCCATGTGGGCGAGGGGGACGAACTGTTTTCGTTCACCCCCGTGCTCTGGGTCGACGCCGCGGCGCCGGTCGGCAACTACTGGGCCGAGTTCCGGCTCACCGACGCCTCGGGGACGTTCGGCAATTCGGGCCGCTTCTTCCTCGACGTCCGCCAGGTTCCTGAGCCGACCGCGATCGGTTTGGGGGCGGTCGCCGTGCTGGTCCTCGGGGCGGTGCGGCGCCAGCTTGGCTGAACTCGCCAGAGGCCCCGGCAGGTTGTGCGCCTGCCGGGGCTTTCGTCTACTGCAGCAAAACTCGCTCAAGATTGCCGAATCCTCTGACAGCAGGAGCTTGCTTTGCTCAACGCAGCGCTCACGGATTGCCAAAGACAAGGAAGTAATTCTCTTTGAACTCGCGGACGAGAACCTCTTCCTTGAAGCGAAAGCCGGCCGCTTCAATCTCGCTGCGAAAGACCTCCTTGCCGGCGCGGACGTGCTCGAACGTCCACTCGCGCGAGACTCCGGCAATGCGCTCGAAATCGATCACCACCAGCCGACCGCCCGGCTTGAGCGCCCGCCGCAACGAGGCCAGCGACGCCTGCGGTTGCTCGAAATGGTGATAGACGTCGCAAATGAAGGCGACGTCGATGCTGTCGGGAGGCAAACGGACGTCGTCCTGCGCGGCGAGGACGGGCGTCACGTTCGTCAGCCCGCGGATCTCGGCCATGGCGCCGATTCGTTCGAGGAACGTGGGGGCGATTTCGATCGCGTAGACCCAACCGTCGGGACCGACCCCGCGTGAGAAGGATTCGATGAACAGCCCCGTGCCGGCGCCGACGTCGGCGATTCGTTCTCCCGGCTGCAGCTTGAGTCGCGAGACGATCGTCGGATAGGCGCGGAAGATCTCGCGGCTCTCGACCTCGAACCGCCGCACCCACTCCTCGACGTCGATGTCTCGGGCCAGAAACGGGGCGTTGATGTCCGCCGGGACGGTCGCCGCAGCGGCGTCGGCGGGCGCCTGGGGCGTTTGCCCGACGGTGCGAACGACTCCGACCAAGGCGAGCAGGACGGCGAAAAATCGCACAATATTCCGTGCTGGCATGACGAATCGGCTCCTTGGCGACGGCCCTGAATTGACTCTGGCAGGATACTGCCGGTGGCGCCCAGCGGCAACCAAGCTCGCCGGACGGTCGTGATACCATTTGCGATCTTGAAAGGGTGGCTGGGGTCGCAGCGCAGCGGAGCCCCCAGGGGATCCCCTGGGGGCTCACTTCGTTCGATCCCAGCCACCCCCGTCAAATTGGCAAATGGTATCACGACTTGCCGGACGAGTTCGATTCTCCGCAGCCGCTTCTCGCACCTGCGCAGCAATCGCCGTCGCCGGCTGGCATCGCCGACGACGGTGATCTAGTCTGAACCGCGTTCTGGTTCGGGCAAGTCGAATCGGTCGTCGCACCGACCGCGACCAGCTCCGTTCGCTCCGCCAAGACCGTTCGCAGGTGAACGATCCGTTTGCACGTTGAGTTGCCATGAGAGACCTTCCGTTGTTGGCTCTGATGTTGCTTGTCGCGGCTCTGATTCGAGAAGAGGCCATGTCGCAGGTTGTTCCGCCTCCCCCGTCGACGAGCGGTCTGGAGCGTTTCGCCAAGCAGATCGAACCCGATCTCCAAGGCCGGCCCGAGCGATTGCCGCAGTACGTCGCTCACTTTCGCGCGCAGGCGGCCAACGATCCGCGTCTCGTCGCTTTTCGCGTTGAACCCACGATTGCGGACGACGGCCGCGTGACGCTCGTCGGGTTTGTCGAGTTTCCCGAGACTCGCAGCGGATTGCAGGAGTATCTCGAACTGCTGGGATTTGCAGACATCGACAACCGACTGGAGACGCTTCCTGCGGCGACCCTTGGCGACAAACGGTACGGCGTCGTCAAGACGACGCACGCGCTCAGTTACGATCGCCCGCAACGGCCGCGCGAGGTCGTCACCGATTGTCTCTTCGGCGAACCGCTCTACCTGCTGCGGGAGGACGGGGACCACGTGTTGGTTCACAGCGGCGAGGGCTACTTGGGTTACGTCGCCGCCGCCGCGATCGAGTGCGTCGGGCGGGATGAATTTGATGCGTACGTCGCGGGGCCGCATGTGCGAATGATCGCCGACCACGCGGTCGACAAAGGGCTGACGCTGCCCGTCGGCGCGATTCTCAAGGTCCAACCGGGCGACGCCGGCGTCTGTGAATTGCCGACCGGAGCGACTGTCGCCGTCCCGGCGGAAAAGCGACAGCCCGTCGAGCCCCCTGCCGCCGAGATCGAGCAGGCGATCGCCGCGGCCGTTCGACTGCTGGAGACTCCCTACCATTGGGGAGGCAAAACGGCCGCGGGAATCGATTGCTCGGGGCTTGTTCAGATCGCCTTCGCCTCGATCGGTTTTCATTTGCCGCGCGACGCGAACCAGCAGTTCTATCTTGGCCGCCTGACCGCCACGCGCTGGCATCGCGCAGGGTTGCGCCGCGGCGACACGCTGTACTTCATCAGCCCCGTCGGAAAGATCTCGCACACGGGCCTGTACCTAGGCGACGATCGATTCGTGCACGCCGAACTGCCGCAGGTGAAGATCAGCAGCTTCAATCCCGAGCACGACCAGTACGACCCCAAACGCGACGCGTCGTTCGCGTTCGCCAAGCGGTTATGGTAGCGAGGCGGACTTGACCGCCGACGGCTCAAGAGACCAGCCAGCAGAGCAGCGCCGCCAGATAGCCGGCGAAGTTGCCGATCGCGTAGCCCAACAAGGCCATCAGCACCGCGGCCGGCACGAGGGATTCCTGGTGGTGCGAGGCCACGATCGTGGCTGACGCCGCTCCGCCGATGTTCGCCGCGCTGGCGATGGCCGCCGTATGGACGTCGACCTTCAGCAACTTGGCGCCCAATAGGCAAAACGCCCCGTGGATGAAGATCCACACGCTCGCCCCGAGCAGGAAAGGCAGCGCCTGCCCGGCCGCCTGAGCCAGATCGGCCGTGGCGCCCATCCGCGCCACGAACAAATAGACCAGGGCCATCCCCAATTCGTGGCTCCCGCGAATCGTTCGCAGCGGGGTGTAAGACAGGCTGATCCCGATCGCCGTGATAAGCAGGATCCGCCACGTTGATGCGCTGAGGTACGGTTCAGCGACCGGCAATTTCTCAGCCGCCGCTTGGGCGATCCAGGTCGCTGCGAAGCCGGTGAAGAGCAATGCGAGATAGTCGGCCGCCGCGGGGGCCGATTTGTCGGTGCGGACCGTGGCGGCGGCGGTCGTCATGTTCGCCAGCCGATCCTTCTCGACCCCGGTGAACGAGCCGAACCGCTCGGCCCAGTGCTTCGAGGCCAACAACAGCGGCAGCCAGAGCAGATAGATCGTCGAGTCGCCGATCACCGCCAGCCCCACGTCGGCGCCGCTGGCGTCGATCATCTGCGCAACGGCGGCCATGTTGCCGGTGCCGCCGATCCAACTCCCGGCGAGAGCCCCGAACGCCTTCCACGAGTCGGGCCCCAGCCAGTGCTTGACGAGCAGAAACCCGATTGGCGCCCCGACCACGACTCCCAGCGTGCCGAACAACATGACTCCCACGCCTCGTCCCAACACGCTCGCCGCTCCCCGCACGTTCACGTTGAGCAACAGCAACACCAGCATCATGGGCAGGACGAAATCGCCGATCGCGTCGTACGCCGGTGAACGGGTCGTCAGCAACCCGGCGGCCGAAAGGAGCACCGGGACAAGGTAAATGAAGATCAGCGGCGGAACGTATTGCGACAGCCGTCGCAGCAACCCTCTCTCCAACCAAAAGAACAAGGCGCACACGCCGCACAGCGTCGACAGCACTCCCAGGTCGCTGGAAATGGGAAAAGAGGTCATGGAAACGCTCGTCGAGAAAGGTTCGGCTCGCCCGCTCGAGCCTCGCCTCGATCGGCGATCATGGCTGGCGGAGTGTGTCTCGACAGAGCATAGTTCTCAGCCGCGCTGCGACGCAACCGGCATTGTACGGTTCGTCGCAGAGGGGCGAGCCGCCTTGCGGCGGCTCACTGGAAGAAGTTCCTCAACCCTCCCAACAGCATTTGGACGCCGAACGTCGCCAACAGCAGCCCTCCCAATCTGGCGAGCAATGCCATCACCGTCGGCTTCACTTGGGCGACCAGATGGCCGAGCCAAGCGAAGGTGAGAAACGTGGCGATGACCACGATCGCGACGCTGATCAGCGCCGCTAACAACCCCCACGGCGCCTCGCGCTGCGAGGTGATCGAGATCGTCGTCGCAATGGCGCCCGGCCCCGCGATAAGCGGGATCGTGAGCGGAATCAACAGCGCGTCGTCGCCCATAGGTCCTTTTCGCCGCAATCGCTGTCCTTGAGCTAGACTCGCTGCGCCGCCGTAGAGCATTTCGAAGCCGATCAGGGCGATGATCAATCCGCCAGCGACGCCGAACGCATCTAGATCGACCCCCAGCAGATCCAGCAAGTGCCGACCTGCCAGGGCCGAACCGCCGAGCACCAGCGCCACATACAGCGACACCGTCGCGGCCGCTTTGATCCGGCGCTGCGGCTGGGGGTCGATGGCGTGGTTGAAGAACAGCAGATTGACCGGATCGGCCGGCCACGCGATCACCATGAGCGAGATCACTGCTCGGATGCAGAAATCAAGATGATTGTCCAAACCAGACCTCGCCACGAGAAAGATGTGCCCAGCGTGACGACCGCCGGCATGTCGATCAGTGCGAATTTCGTACCGCAGGCTTGTCCCGTCTCTTCTTCCCGTGACATCGAGAGGATGGCTAGGGAACCCGAACCGAAGCCCGAGAAACAAGCCGACCCGACGCTCCGCGAAGCAGGGGCGAGAACCTGTTTGCGGAGCCTCGTCGCGGCGCAGAATGTGCACTCCGCTTGAGGTTGCAAGATAGCTCCTTGCGAGGCCGCCGAAATTCCCTGCGGCGATCGCTGCCGATGTGCGAATTTGCACGCTCCTTTCGCTGCCCTCCTCCTACATGTCGAGCGCACCATGGACCCGCAATTGGCCGCCTCAAGCGTCATCCTCGACTCCCTGGCCGAGGGTGTCTACGTCTGCGATCGGGATCGTCGGATCGTGTACTGGAACAAACCGGCTGAGCGGATCACCGGCTGGAGCGCCGAGGAGGTGGTCGGCCGTCGCTGCCTCGACAACCTCTTGTGCCATGAGGACAAGGACGGTCGTCGGCTTTGCGGCGAGGAGCACTGTCCGTTGCACCGCTCCATGGCGACAGGCGCGGCGAGCACCGTTCCGTTGATCGTCTTCGCCCAAGCAAAGGACGGACAGCGAATTCCCATGCAGGTTACGGTCGCGCCAATTTATGATGAGGCGGGAGTGGTCGTCGGCGGCGTTGAGACGTTTCGCGAGATGTCGACGGTCCTCGGCGATCTCATGCGGGCGAAACAGATCCAGGAACTCTCGCTTGAGCATGATCTGCCGCATGATCCGCGGATTGCGTTCACAACGGCCTACTCGCCCCACGATATCGTGGGGGGCGACTTCTACGCACTCCAGCGGCTCGACGCCGATCGCTATGGATTTCTCTTGGCCGACGTCATGGGGCACGGGGTGGCGGCCGCTCTCTACACGATGCATCTCAGTTCGTTGTGGAGTCGACGATCCGCCGATCTGCTTATGCCGGCCCAATTTGCGGCGGGAGTCAATCGCGAGTTGAGCCGGATCGTCCGGGACGAGTCGTTCGCCACGGCCATTTGCGGAACGATCGATGCGTCGTCGGGCTGCGTGCGATTCGCCTCCGCGGGAGGACCTCCAGCGATTGTTTTTCGCAGCGACGACTCGGTCGAGGAGATCGAGGCATCGGGTGTTCCGCTGGGGATGCTCGAGGACGCCGACTACGACGAAGTGACTGGCGAACTCCGACCTGGCGACGCCATGCTGCTGGTCAGCGACGGAGCGCTGGAGGTCATTGCGGCCGACGGAGCCATGTTGGGCGTCGACGGCTTGGTCCGCATCCTCCAGACGTACGGTTACCCCCGAAGCCCGCTCCCCATCAAGGCAGTCGAAGCAGAACTTCTTCGCTTCTCTAATTCAATCCGCTTGCAAGACGACGTGACGCTGATCGAGATGCGGTTCCTGACCTGATTGCGGAGTTTCGTCGTCGTGTCCGAAGCCCTCGGAGCGCTTGCCAGTCACGCGGCGGCGCATGAAGCCGAGGGTGGCCCCGCCCAGGAGCGCCGCGACCAGCGACCCTGGCTCGGGGACCGTCGTCGCCGAGGACGCGGCCGGCGCGTACTGCTGATTCCAGAACCCCAAATCAGCCGCACCGATCCGCCCGTCGCCGTCGGCGTCTCCCTGCGCCAATCCCCCGGCGGCTCCGGCGTTTCGTTGCCAAATCAGAAAATCGCGCCCGTCCACGGCCCCGTCGCCGTCAAAGTCGGCCGTCCCGACCGCCTCGACGATCCGGCGCATCATGCCGTCGCTCTTGCTGAGGATGTACAACTCGCCGTCGGCGTCGACCTGCAGACGGATGTCCGCTCGGCCATAGGAGCCGGTCGTTTGCGCGCCGCCGGGGAGATTCGGATCCAGGCCTCCCCGGTCGTGATAGGCGATCTCGATGATCTGATGCAGCGGTCCCCGCGTTGCGCCGCCGGTCGTGAGCATCGTGAAGAACTGCTCGCCCGACTCGCCGGGAGCTTCCCACAGCAGGTCGATCGAGTGGATCGTCGCAAGCGTCGCGGGGTTGCCGTCGTCGGCGGCCAGAACGTCATCGTAATCGGCCCACATCAACTGCCCTGTCGTGATGTCGCCGAAGATGAACTTGCCCTGAAGCGAGGGGATGTTCGTGCCCCGATACACGAAGCCGCTGCTGATCGCATCGCCGACGGGCAGACCTTGGCCGCTCAGCCCGTGGCCGTACTGCACGACCGGGTAGAGCGGGGTGGTCGTCCCCAACGGAGTCGAGGAATTGAGATAGTAAGTGACTTGGTCGGGCGCAGGAATCGGAGCGCGGCCGTAGAAATTGTCGAGCTGTTCGTTCCCTTCCCGGGCCGGGTAGCCGTAGTTTCCGCCTGAGTGGATCAGGTTCACCTCCTCCCAGGAATAGAGCCCAATGTCGTTGACGATCAATTGCCCCGATTCGGCGTCCCACGTCATGCGATGCGGGTTCCGCAGTCCCAAGGCGTAGATCTCGTCGCGAACCGCGGATTGCGGGAGGCTGGTGAACGGGTTGTCGGCAGGGATAAAGTACCGACCGTTGGGGCTGGCGGTCAGCGAAGTCCCGGCGTCGACGTTGTCGGGTCGAATGCGAACGACTTTCCCCGCCAGATTGTCCAATTGCTGGGGAGTGTTGCGAACGCTGGACGATTCGCCGTTCCCGCCGTCGCCGATCGAGACATACATCATCCGCCAATCGGGGTCGCCCGGATTGGCGTTGGGATTGAACGAAATGTCCCCCATGGGATGGATCCGGGTTCTTTGCCCGATGCGGAACAATTCCCGCGCCGTGCCTTCGAACACCGAATTGTGCGGATTCGTATCGGTCCATTCGACCAGCACGTTGTGAAACCCATTTGCCGCAGTGTACCCCGGGGCGTTGATCGAGGAGGTCGTCGTGTAGCCGGCCGTGTTGAAGCCCGGAAACGACGAGGCGTCGGGCGAGGTCGAGGCCCCGCCTTGTTCGATGTGGATCGTATAAAACTTGCCGTTGTTGGCGTAGTCGGGATCGAATTGAAACGAGACGAGCCCCGTCGCGTAACCCGCCTCCGTGTAGAGCCGCGGAAAGATGCCCGCCGCCGATCCGCGACCGTTGAAGTTGAGATACTCGGTGAACTCTTTCGATTGTTTGTCGAGGATGTACAGCGGACCGTTCAAGTCGTTGACGAACATCCGATCGGACGACAGGGGATCGTCGGCCAGGAAGTTCAGCCGCGCCAAGTAGGCGCTGTTTGCCGTTGCAGACGGATACGCGACGGAGCCCGTCATCGGAGCCGCGGCAAAGTCCTGCAGTCGCAGGGTCAACTCGGCGCGGGCGGCGACGGTCGTGGCGACGATCGCCGCGGCGGACAGCATCTGCACGATTCGCGCAGCAGGAGCGGGACGTCGATTCATGGGGCAAGACAAAAGCGAGGAGACGAACGATCCCGCCTTGATGCGCAGCGGGTCCGGCGATCCGTTCAGGATAACTCCCCGTTCGTTCCTGAGCGAGAGGACGGCCTGGGCGCCGAAGCGAGCCCGCGCAGCCCCAGTGCGAAAGCTCCGGATCGAGATCGGGCCCCGACGCCTCGAAAACGCGGCTGCTTCCGGCAGAATTGCTGTCTTCGGTCTCAGAGCCCGCTATGCTGTCCCCGGCGACGAGAGTCGTCAGCATCTGCGCGGTTGCGGACTTAGGGAAGTGTCTTGCGGCAATTCGACCCGACTTCCCGCGTTGTCACGCCGCGACGACTGAGTTCAAGGCGTAGCCTGCCGAGCCGAGTTCGGGTCCCCGCCTTCCGTCGTCGTCGTCGAACTCGCTCGTCGTTCGCGGGGCTGGTCGCCGCCGACGCGCCACTCGTACACAGCCAGGGCGTGAAGCGCATGCCCCAAGGCTCCGCGATGCCAGTCGGTTTTCTCCTTCCCTTCCAACAGGCCCGCCACATAGGCCAGTCCTCGTTCGAGCCGCTTGTCGTCGAGTTGCTCGGCCGGCAGCGACATGACCAGCCACTCGAGAATATGCCCGCTGGTCGTCAACCGGCGAGTCGCATCGGCGCGACTCTCGCGCGAGTCGAGCCAGGCCGTGCTGAAACTGCCGTCGGCGTTCTGCATTTCGAACGCTCGGCGCTGGTACGTGCGGGTCCGCTCCCGCGCCGTTCGCCACGGCTCGGCGAGCGGTTTCCCCGAGACTTCCCGGCGGTCGGCGGCCGAAGAGATGGCGTACAACCGATGAAGTCCCCCGCACGTCGCAGTTCGATCAATCGGTTCTTGCAACTCCTCGCGCAGGAGCCGTTCGATCGACCATGGTTCGCCCTGCTGGTTCTTCCAGGTTGCGTCCAACTCCTCGTAATGAGCCAGCCCGATGAGTTTGAACGTCAATTCACGTCCCGAGCGGCAGGTCCGCTTCTCGTGTTCGACGAGGTCCGCCACGACCAGCGTGCGCTCGCCCACGCGCAGCTCATAGTCGCGCTTGACGCGCGACTGGGCGAGCATCGCCAGGAACTGCCCGTCATGCCCCTGCCTGCCCGGCCCGACCGGCAGCTCTATTCCCGAAGCGACCGGAGTCATCAACTGCATGCCGGCCGAGGGATAGTTGAAGCATAGCCAGCCGATCGCCGTCACCGGTTCGCCGTCCGGTCCCCCGGAACGCACGGTCGCCTCGACGCCGTATGCGATCGACCAATGCAGGACCGACCACGGGGCGTCGTCGCGCGTGTTGAGCGGGTGGCGATAGTATGCATCCAACACCCGCCGCACTTGCGTGAGAAGCTTCGAGTCGACGGTCCCCGGCATCGGGTTGCCGACCTTGTCGGTCATTGCGGGCCGAGACGATTCCGCTGCCGAGGATTTCGTCGCGGACACGCCGTCGACGGCGGCGACCGCGCCGGTCGCGACGCTGCGCGGCTGAGAGATCGCGCCGTCCCCCGTCGCCAGAGTTGCCGCCGAGAGGTACGTCAAGCCGATCAAAACCGGAGGAAACGCGGAGGGGGACAAGGCAATGGCTCCGATAGCGGACTCGGCGGAAAGGCTGCCGCGACCGCGCTTCTTGGCGACGCAAGCAGGGTTCCCTGCGCATCGGTGCAATCGACGAGCCAAACCGCGGGATGCCTCCAAAGTCAGGGGCTCTGAGGAGATCGACCTTGCGTTCCACGTGAGTGCGCGAGTCGAGACCGCACACCGGCGGCTGTGCGGTCTCGACTCCCGAGTGATTCGGTTGGGGGAGCAGGCATGTCCTTCCGCCTAGCGCTTTGGCACGGTCCAAAAAACCCGAACTGACAAAGCGCTGGCGTCAGAAATCTACTCCCGCGGGAGCTGATCGACTCTTTGCATCGCCCGATACAGCCCGAAAGCCAGCAGCACGACGAGCACGCCTGTGGCGAGGGCGAGGAACAGGCCGCTGTCGAGCAGTCGTAGCAAGAGCGACTGCGGTTTCTCGGCAACCTCGGCCAGCGGGGCGATCGGGCCGAGCGTCGCCACGACCGGCTTCACGTCCGCCGCCAGCAGCGCATCGATCGCCGCGGCGTCGTAGCGGGGCTGTTCGACCTCGGGGTTGCCGTACGCAAGTCGGTACGCCCCCTGCGGCTGGCCCAAGAAGATCGCCTCGTACGCGGGTCCGCGGGCCGTGACGCCCGTCAGGTTCAGCGGCGGGCTGTCGCGATTCTCGACAATTACGCGCAGCCGCTTGGAGCGCGTTTCAGGAAACTCGATGCGGACGTGCTGCCGGCGCAGGTCACGAAACTCCAGTCGGGAGAGAACTCCCTGAGCAATCGAGCGCCATGCAACGGCGCTCCCGGGGCGTTCGCTTTCGGCCTCGACGCGAACGGTGCGGCTAAAGTTGCGATCCGCAACGACCAGTTCCAGCGACGAGATCGGCTGCCGCTTCGTCGAGACCATGACGATGGAGCGCTGCTGGTCGTCGTTCAGTTCGTCGACTTGAAAGTCGACCGCGTAGTCGGCCAGCCGGGGGCCTTCGGCGCGTTGACGGACGGTTTCGCGCCACAATTCAATCCGGTCGATGCGAAACGGGGTCCGGCGCACCAACACGCTTTCGGTCCGCTCCGCCTCGTCGCCGCTGCGAAGCTTGCGGGTGAGCTCCATCAGTTGCGATTGTTGCTCCTGCGTGACTTCCTTCACCACGATGCGAAACCGGCGATGCACGACTCCCTCGGGAAGCTCGGCCAGTCGCAACGAGTCGTCGCGGGCGTCGATGAGTTGCGAGTAGTCGTAGAGCAGGCCGTTTTCGACCCGCGGGATCCACTCGGCGTCGTCGGCCGAAGAGTCGACCTCGATCCGCCGCTCGAAATCGACCAGCGGCGAGACGATCCGCAATCCGTGGGGCGCGGGGTCGCGCTCGTCGATCTCGAACGCGATCTCGGCGCCGCCGTCGTCGGTCAGAACGACGACGGGTTTCGGGGCGGGCCAGGAGCTGCGCTCGACCTTGTCGCGGGTGATTGTCGCCCGGCGGAGGACCATGGCGACCTCGGCGTCGTCGGAGTCGAGCACGCGGAGATCGGGCATGCCTTCGTTGAGTTCGGCGTAGGCCTCGTCTGGCAGATCGATCTGAATCAGTTCCTCCCGGTCGAGCGGCTGGGCGAACGCGATCGGTTGAGCAAAACGGAGCGGAATCGCCGCGGCTTGATGCGCAGCGGTGGCGGCGATCGCCGTCGCCCCGGCCAACAGGACCGACGCGCCGCCGAACCGCACGGGGCGCAACGACGCACCGATTCGAGCCGACAGACTCGCCGCTCGGTGCGCGACGCGCGCAACGGGCGGCGAGCATTCGGACAGAACGATTGAGCGGAACACGGTCGCCTCCATAGTTCGTCTCACGTTTCGTCCTCCGGCGAAGCTCCGCGCTTGGCCAGTTGGAACGTCTCACGGTACTTGAGATACACGAACGACCCGGCGATGAGCAACACGCCGAGCACCACGAACGCGACGATCCGGTAGAACTGGTCGAGCTGCGCGAGATCGACGAAAAACACCTTCCATGAAACGACCGCGAACAAACCCAAACCCAGGTAGCGCAGGCCGGCGACGTTGCGAGCGATCCCCCGGCCGATCAGCGCCAGGGCGAACAGCGACCACAAGATCGACACGCCCCCCGGACGCAGGCCGTCCATGTAGCTGCGCAGGAACGTGTTGACTTCGAGCGTCAGATAAACGAACAGCATCGCCAGCCCCGCGCCTCCCAGGACTGTGCGGATCTTGGCGGCCGACCGGCGTCCGGCCAGCAGCGCGTACGCCCCGCCGAGATAGCCGACGATGGCCGCAAAGTCGATCGCGCGCATCGCCGCATCGCGGAACGAGTATTCGCCGTCGTACAGGAACCAAGTCGAAGTGCGCCACGACGGGAGATCGAACAGGGCTAGCTTGGCGACGAGCAGGCCGGCGATTGCCACAAGCGCCGACTGCAGGAACTTTGACTCCCACGCGAGCGCAGCCGTCAGGACGAGCCCTCCCAAAGCCGCCAACAGCACGGTCAGCACCGGCAGCCGAGCCGGCGGGTAGAAAAACCCGACCGTCCGGTTGAGCTCCAGGAACAGATACCCTCCCAAGGCGACGGCCGCCGCGGCCAGCAGACCGCGACCAGCGGCGGTCGTCGGAACCCACGCGGGAACGTCGTTGGCCGCAGCGACGGGCGGGGCGCCCACGGCCTCCGTCGTCGTTGCGGACTCGGCCGTCGGGCGCGGCAGCATCCGATACGCCAGGCCGAAGCAGCCGACCGGGATCCCGAACGCGACGACTCGCTCCGCCAGCGCCCGGACGTAGTCTTGCCACGGCAGGTCGCGCAGCGCGACCCTGCCCGGAAGAAACTCGCGGGACAAATCGAGCAGCAGAAACCGGCCCAGCACCACGGCGAACAGCAGGTAACCAAGCTGCCGCACGAACTGGCTCCCCAGCCGATCGGCGGCCCACAGGAAGACGACGGCCTGAATCGCCCAACTCGCGGTGATCCACTGCCGCGACAACGCCAGGGGCATCGCCACCGCCGAGAAAAACGCCGCTAGGCTGATGAACGAGATTAGCAGGTTGCGATCGACGAATTTGCGCCGCAGGAAATGCCAAGCGTGAGCGACGTAAAACGCCGCCAGCGCCACCGCGAGCACGGCGACCCATCGGCGGCCGAACCGCTCGTCCACCAGCCCGCCGCCGAGGATGAAGAACGTTCCCGCGTTGGCGACCAGCGCCAGCAGGTCGAGCAAGTTGGCCGGCGCGTGCCGGACCAGCTTGTACAAGAACGTCATCGTCGAGAACAGGATGAAGAACCCGACGAGGAAGGGAAAGACGTCGCCAAAGGGCCGCGTGGTCGCGCCCTCCAGCGCCGCGATCGTCAGTCCGTAGGTCCCCAGAAAGCTGAGCAAGTTCACCAGCGGCCAGTTCTTCCAGTAACAGACCGCCAGCACGCCGATCCCCAAGACCAGCAGGTACCCGAGCAACACCGGCAGGTTCGGCGGCCCCGAGCCGAGCATAAGCGGCGTCAAATACCCGCCGATGATCCCCAGCACGGCGACCAACATCGAGTCGAACCGCACGGCGACCCCGCCGGCCAGCGCGGTGACCAGTCCCATCAATCCGAACGCGGGCCCTTGGCCGATCAGTTGGAACAGGTTCGCCGCGGCGTAGACGGTGAAGTACAGCGTCGCCAGCCCCGCGCCGAGCAGCCCCTGCCCCAACAAGTGATAGCGCCGCCCCAAGATGCGCGTCCCGGCAATCAGCATCGCGAAACCGGTCAGGGTCGACAGCGCCACGCGAGCCTGCGGGCCGAGCCAGCCGTGATCGATCGAGTACTTCAAAAAGAACCCCACGCCCACGACCAGCACCAGCACGCCGATCCGCAGCAGCCATTGGCTCGCCACCGCGAACTCCATCGACACCCCTTGGGGGCGATGCTCTTCGCCGACGACGATCCAGTTCCAAATCTTCTCGAGCGCCTCGCGCGCGGCGACCTCGAACCGGCTCAGCTCGCGCGGCGGGGGGAGCGGGCGCTTTGTCGCGCCAGGCTCTGCGGACGCGGCGAACGTCGACGCCGGGACCGGCCGCGGCGGAACCGCGGACGCCCGTTCGCCGGCAGCCGAAGCGAGCGTCGGCTCGGGCGGAGTCGGGCCGACGCCGCGGAGGGGTTCCTCGGCCTCGGCCGTCGCGCGGGGTTCATCGAAGGGGGCTCTTGTCGCGAGCCGAGGCGCCTCGGCGGCTGCTGCACGCCGCGCCCCTTCGTCGTCGGCTCGCTCGTCCGGAGCGACCCGCTCCAGCCGTTCCAACGCCCGTCGCAACTGCCCGGCCATCGCATCCTGACCGCGCTGCAGTTCCCGCAACCCGGCGAGCAGCTTGAGCGGGGCGATCACAATCGCACCGATCAGGCCGCCGATGACGGCCAGCAGGACGAGCAAGGAAAACAAATCGTCCATCGCGCGCCTCCCCCAGGCCCGGAGGCCAACTCGCTCCTGCCGACGCCCGAGAACGAGCGACTGCGAGATCAGGAGCAAGCTAGCTCAGGGGTGGATTATCCACCCTTGGCGATGCGGGGACAAGCAGGCCTGAGAGGAGGGTGCCGGAGAGCGACGACGAGCCCGCCAATTGGGAGGAGCAACGGCCTTGTCGATGCAGATCTTGTGGGTTGTTCCCACTCACCGGAGTTCGAAATCCCGAGTTCCTCGAATTATTCGAGTTCACAAAGTCTAGCCGCTACCCGACCTCGCGCGACGAATCGCGATTCAGAACGGGCATACGACACTGCCGCATTGCGAACTCAACCCCGCGCAATGAACCGAGCGAACTTGCTTCGTGCGGAACGGCGGGAAAATGCCAGCGCCGCGATTGCACCAGCGAAGAGGAAGGACGAAGCCTCGGGAACGGCCGTGTAGGTATGAAAGTTGGTGAAGCTGATCGTGCCGCTATCCCCAGGATTGCCGACACCGACGCCCGCTCCGTAAGCCTCGTCCGAGCGCCACGCAGTCGTCGAAATATAAGTCCCCACGAAACGCATGGCGCCGCCGGGGACGAGGCCGATCGAGGCCATCGAAGTGCTGAAAGTGTGTGTTGAGGCTCCCGAGTTGCCTGTAGGACTCAGCCCCACGCTGTTGACGAATCCGTGCGATCCACCGGAGGTCAGCGACCACAAACCTCCGAACCCGGCGTCGAAGGCAATCGCGTAGTCGGCGGTCATCCCAGTCGCAAAATTAACCGTCGTACGCGTTCCGCCCGAATTGTTCGTGCCGCTAATAGCGTTTCTCAGCCCGTCGCCCGAGTCGGTGAACGAACTCGTACTACTGAATCCGCCGGCCGTCGTGTCCAGGTAAAGCACCAACGCATCGTTGAGGTTCCCGCCGCCCCGACTGAACGAGAAGTAGACGTTCACTCCGTCGTCGGTAATCACAAGCGAGCTGCCGCCGACCGTTCCCCCAAACCCGCTGTTGCCGTTGCCGGAGTACAACGTTCCGAAAGCGATCTGGCTACCCGCCAGGACGAGCGTACATGCGACCACGGATGCACGAATCATAGGAGTGTTTCCTTGCAGTACTCAGCGCCATGCGACGTTCAGCGGTCTGTCGCGACTCGGTTCCCCTGAGGGGCGACCTCGTCATTCAGTTCGCAAGAACGCGTCGTTGGCAGTTGCGGGGAGGAGTCGAATGGCGGTTGCTTGCAGATCGAGATTGACGAACGCAGAAAAGTTGGCCCGTGCGAGCGGGCTGGATAAGTAAGGTCGCCAGTTGCAGATTTTGGTATCTGAATCGCAAAAAATCAACAAAAACAAGAGTATCTGGCCAGTTCCGAGCGGTATTCCCTCAGCCAAACGGCCCTCCCACACCAAGCTTGGTTGCTCGATTTCTGAGGGTCGACTCGGCGGGGCAACGAGCCCAAGTCGCATTGGTAGCGGAGTTTACGTCCTATGCCGACTGATGCGAGACAGCTGCGACACCGTGCAGGGAGCGAAGGTCTGACCAAATTCTGGCCAACAGCGCCCCGTTCCGCCCCTCACGCTTGTTGCCGATCACTCGCCCTTCCCGCCAGGCACAAGTTGAATGTTCGCCGACAGCTCCACGCGCGAGTCCCCCCCGACTCCCAGGCGAAACTCGCCCGGTTCGATGAGGAACTGTTCGTCCTCGTTGAAGAACCCCAGTTGCGGTCCGCTGAGGGCGAACTCGACGACTTGCGATTCGCCGGGCGCCAGCGTGAGCCGGCGGAAGTCCTTCAGCTCGCGCACCGGCCGCGCGATGCTGGCGGCGACGTCGCGCACGTAGAGCTGGACGACTTCGGTCCCGGGGCGATCGCCCACGTTCGTCACCCGCGCCCGGACCGCGAGCGTCTGCCCCGCGGCGATGCTCGGCCGCGACAGTTCGAGCCCGTCGTACGCGAATTCCGTATAGGACATCCCGTACCCGAACGGGAACAGCGGAAACGGATCGCTGTCGACGTAGTGCGAACGGTAGCGGGTGTCGTTGTCCAGGTCGGCCACGGCGGCGAGCGTCGGCGGACGGTATCCAGGCGCCGCCGGCCGTCCCGTCGCCAAGTGGTTGTAGTACAGCGGAACCTGCCCGACGGATTTCGGAAACGAGATCGGCAATTTGCCCGAGGGGCTCTCGGCCCCCAGCAGCACCTCGGCGATCGCCGCGCCCCCCATCGTCCCCGGGTGCCACGCGTAGAGCACCGCGTCGACGACGTCGCACTCGCGCCCGATCGCTAGCGGCCGCCCGGACAGCACAACCATAACGACCGGGGCGTCCGTCGCGGTCAGGGCCTCGATCAGTTCGCGCTGCGACCCCGGCAGATCGAGCGTCGTGCGACAATGCGCCTCGCCGCTCAGGGCCGCCTCCTCGCCCACCAGAGCAATTACGACGTCGGCGGTGCGGGCCGCCTCGGCCGCTGCGGCGATCTCGGCGTCGCTGGGGCCGTATTTGCTCGCCGTGCAGGGAACATGGACGACTTCGACCCCCGGCCCCAACGAACTCTTCAGCGCGGCCAGCGGGGTGACGGAATCCTCCGCTCGGCCGTCGAGCGTCCAGGTCCCCAGTTGGTCGAGCGGCGCCTCGGCCAGCGGTCCGACGACCGCGACTCGCTTGAGCTTCGTGCCGTCGAGCGGCAAGGTGCGTCGCTCGTTCTTCAGCAGCACGAGACTTTCCAGGGCGGCCTGCTGGGCGATGCGACGATGCCGCTCGTTGAGCAGCGCCGGCTTGTCCGCGGCGGCGTACGGTTGCGTGAACAGTCCGAGCCGGACCTTGGCTCGCAAGATCCTCGCGACCGACTCGTTCAGGCGGTCTTCGTCAACGGCGCCGGAGGTCGTCAGCGTTTCTAAATGGTCGGCGAAGCAATCCGAACTCATCTCCATGTCGACCCCGGCCCGGACGGCCGCCTCGGCCGCCCCGCGGTCGTCGGCGGTGAAGCCGTGGACGGTCATTTCGGCAACCGACCCCCAGTCACTGACCACGAACCCGTGAAAGCCCCACTCGTGCTTGAGGACCCCGCGCAACAGGCGTTTATGGCCCGTGGCCGGGACGCCGTTGACGGTGTTGAAGGCGGACATCAGGGTCACGGCCCCGGCGTCGATGCAGGCCTGAAACGGCTGCAGGAACACGTTTCGCAACTCGCTGCGGGAGACCATCACGCTGTTGTAGTCCCGCCCCCCCTCGGCCAGTCCGTAGGCCACGAAGTGCTTCGGGCAGGCGGCGATGCCGTCGGCCAGGGTTCCGCCGTCGGGCTGCTGCAGCCCGCGCACCATGGCGGCGCCGAGCCGACTCGCGACCACGGGATCTTCGCCCAAGCCCTCGGCGATCCGACCCCACCGCGGGTCGCGGGCGACGTCGACCATCGGCGCGAAGGTCCAATGGATCCCCGCGCGGCGCGACTCGTGCGCAGCGACGGCGGCCGCTTGCTCGACCAGTTCCTCGTTCCAGGTCGCGGCTTGCCCCAGCGGGATTGGCGCCACGGTGCGAAACCCATGGATGACGTCGCGCCCCACGATCAGCGGCACGCCGAGTCGCGATTCCTCGACGGCGATCCGTTGGGCCTGACGAACTTGCTGTTCGTCGCCGGCGTAGAAGATCGACCCCAGTTCGCCCCGACGAATCTGGTCCCGAAAGTCCGGCGTCAGCGGCGGTCCGGGCGGGAACGCCTGTCGCATCTGGCCGATCTTCTCGACGAGGGTCATCTCGGCGATCAGCCGCTCGACGAACCCGTCGATTTCGGCGACGGTCGCGTCAGCCGCCGGCGGCGCCGGCCGCTCTCCGCGCCGCGGCACAAGCCGTTCCGCCCGCGCCGGCGCGTTCGTCGTCACCGTCGAGGCGGGGCGCGCCGGTCCCGTGGGCGACTCGTCGGCAGGCGTTCGCGCGGCCGCGACGAGCAAGATCCCGAATACGGCGGTTCCCGACAGGGCGACGGGACCGATCCCGCCGGCACGAATGGTTCTCTTCATGGTCCGGCCGCGCGGACCGTGTGCCGCGAAAGAAGCAGGCGTGTTTCGTAAATTCCGATTAAGGCGGCGATCGCCAAGACCGCGGTCGAGGGTTCGGCCACGACGGCGCTCGCCGCCGCGCCGACCGGCGCCGGTCCGCCAAATTGTCCGTGCCACAGGGCCAGATCGCCGCCGTCGGTGCGGCCGTCGAAATTGAAGTCGCCGACTGCCGGCGCCGTCGCGTCCGTCGAACCGTAGCCGCGCTGCCACTGCAGAAAGTCGGCCCCGTCGATCGTGCCGTCGCCGTTGGCGTCGGCGGGCATGGCCAAATCGAGATTCTCGAACCGCACCTCGTCAAAGTGAACGGCGCCGGAGCCGTTGTTGCGCTGGCGGAACAGCAACACGACTCGCGCTTCGACCGCTTCGTTTGGCGCCACGGTCGACAACGAGCGCGGAAGCCACACGTCCTGCGGCGAGGAGCCGTCGGCGACCGTCTGCACCAGCTCGCTGATCATGTCGGCCGAGCCGTACTTCCCGCCGAACTTGCGATAGAACTCGATCTTGAGCAAGGCGTCGTTGTTGGTGCCGACGATGCTGTCGCCCGAGCGGATGAAGGCGTTCACGTCGGCCTCGACCCGATTGCCCGCGACCACGGTGATCCCTTGCGAGACGCCGGAGTAGTTCTCCTGGATGATGGACTGGCCGAATAATTTCAGGGAGCCGCTTCCGTCGAGGTGCGCTTCGGCCGCAACTTGCACGTTGGGATTGGCGGCCAGCGTGTTGCCGAACGTGCTCCAACCGGCCAGTCCTCCTCCCGCCTCGTCGAACCCAGGATTCCGAAAGACGACCGGCGGGGGATTCTCAGCCCGCTCATACACGCGGACATAGTCGACCAGCATTTGCTGCGGCCAAACGCTCGAGCTGTTGGGCTGTGCGGTCCCCAGAAAATCGCCGCCGACCGCAACGTTGAGCACCGTTTCCATTTCCGCAGTCGTCGAACTGAGGAATCCGCCGACGTCCTGATTGTGAAGCGTCAAGTAGTTCACGTCGTCGACGAAGAATCGCAGCTTGTCCGCGTCCCACTCCACGGCGTAGACGTGAAAGTCGTTGTGGTAGTTCGACAAGACCCCGTTCACGCTGGTCCGCTGCTGGCCCCACTTGTACTGGTGAGCGGCGACGCTGCCGCCGTAGTGGTACGCGCTGCTCGTGAGATGGGGCTCGGTGCCGCGATTTTCGAGGATGTCGATCTCGCCCTGCGTCGGCCAGCCATGCACGGTCGTATCGGGCAGCAGCCAAATCGCGGGCCACGTGCCGCGGGTCCCCGGCAGTTTGGCTCGAATCTCCCAACGCCCGAACTGCTGCGTGATCTTGCTCTCAACCTTGCCGGAGGTATACGCCTTGCCTCCCAGCGGCGTGTTGTCGGCCGTCAGCACGAGATGGCCGTCGGCCACCGTAACGCGCGACGGGTGGTAGGCCTGCCGTTCGTTGTTGTAGGGGGTGAGCCAGAGGATCGGATCCCACTTCGTCGTATCGAGCGTCGTGCCGTCGAATTCGTCGCTCCAGGTCGGAACCCATCCGGGAGGCGCGGCCGGGGTTGAACTAGTCCCCAGTCCGAGCGTCGTGAGCACGGCGAAGACAGTCCGCCAGCGGCGAAGATTCTTGCCGGGGCTGCAGCGCGGCGGTCGTGAACAGGGGAAATGCATGGCGGCTGGCTCGGGAGGGGCGGCAAGTCAGGGGCGAGTCGCTGCGGCCGAGGGAACGCTGCCGATTGGTCAGCGCCCATTCGCGGCGGTCGTCGGCGAGTTCTTGGCGGTCAGTTCAATATTGATCGTGTTCGAGCCCCTCTCGACCGTGTATCGCAGCCCAGAGGTCCCTTCGACGGCATAGTGGCGCGGCGTGATAAATGCCCCCGGCATCGGGGGACCGCCGCCGGCCGGTGTTTCGCCAGGCTCGCGCGCGACGACCGTAACGACGTACTCGCCGACGGCGAGCCCGGATTCGCGATTCGTCCGCAGCGTGTAGCTGCCGTCGCTCTGGATGGCGCCGGCGGCGCGTGGTCCCCCGGCGGTCGGCGCGAATCCGACCACGCCCCGTTCCAGCGGCTTGCCGTCGAGCGTAACGACTCCCGAGACCGAGGCCGGGAGCCCCCCGCAGCCGACGAAGGTCGTCAGCACCAGCGAGAACGCGGCCGATCGACGGCCCAGAGCGGTCAGAAGGCGCAAATTCACTCGACGAACGCCGACGTGTGGCATGATGGGCAGGGTCCTTGTTCGCGATGAGAAGGCGACGCAGCGCGCCCGCTCGGCGGGTGGCGCTGCAGATTACGGCAGATTGGCGACCTCGCCCCCGTTGCGGGTCGAGAGCGCGCGATACAGTTGGTGATCGATTCCTTCGCTAAGGAATTGTACCGAGGCGTCGGCCATGGCGAAGTGGACGCCCCCGGGGTGCAGGCTGCGGAACCCGCGAACGTCGTACCACTGTTGTCGCACGAGCTCGGGATCCCCCAGCAGGAAGTAGTTGAGCTGCATGTTGCAGGAGGCCCAGTCGCCGTCGGAGAAATACGCCATCGCATGCAGGTCCTGATCAGCGACCGCCTCGCCGATCATGAGCGTGTTGCTCAGTCCGTCGGAAATCTGCTTGAAGTTGATCGGCTCGTAGTAGCTCATCTTCCAGAACAGTCCGTTGCAGCCGAGCGTCTCGAAGCAGTCGGGAACGCTTCCGTAGGTGCTGTTGCTCCACAAGCCGCCGGCGCCGAAGACCTCGCCGAGAGCCGTGTCGCCGACGACTCCCTTGTAACTGGTGACCGCCGTCGTGACTTGCTCCCAGTGGTAGTTGCCCAGGCGGGGAGTCGCGGAGGAATCCGAGGGACAGGTCAGCACGGGAAGCTGATCGTCGAGGAATTGGCGAATTTCAGGCCTGCCCATCCCGCGGCCGTTCGTGGCAGTTGCGATGAATCGCATATCGGCGCCCGGATTGTCGAAGCCGGGCTTGAGTCCGTCGTACATCGCCTGCTGTTCGAGTTGCGGCAGCACGTCGACGATCCACCCTTTGCCGTTGGTGTTCCGGCCGGACACGTATTTAGAAGGGGTGGCTTCCTCGACGCCGCCCCCCGGCAAGCGATATTGTTCGCGTCCGTAGCTCGTGTTGTAGTTGATGCCGAACGGCAGACGCCGCTTGGAATCGTGATGATTTTGCACGGCCAATGCCACGTTCTTCACGTTGTTGGCGCACGACATCCGTCGGGCCGCTTCCCGAGCAGCCTGGACGGCCGGCAGCAGCAGGGCCACCAGCACGCCGATGATCGCGATGACGACCAGCAACTCGACCAACGTGAACGCCGGTCGCTGGCCTAAGGAACGAGCGGGGCGGGAGAAGGGCTTCATCACGTGCGTCGTTTCCTGTGATGAGGACGTCGTCGCGGCAAGCACGCCGGTTCGGCGACCTAAGAAGGGAATCCTGTAAAGCGGGCCTCGCGCGGCGCGAACCGACGAACCGGTTCGCGCCGTGCGGCGACCAAGATTAGCTGCGCGAACGGACGAGTCGTCCCGCGCCCGACAACAGGGCCAACAGCAGGAGCGAAATCGTCGTCGGTTCGGGGACGGCGCCAATCGTCGCGACTGCCGGCCCGACGCCCGTGCCGTATTGCGTCTTCCAGAACCCGAGATCGACCCCGTCGACGTCGCCGTCGTAGTCGGAGTCCCCCATGGCGGTCGTCGCTCCGGAAGTCGTGCCGAAACCTCGCTGCCAGATCAAAAAGTCCGTGCCGTCGACGCCGCCGCTGGAGTTGAAGTCGGCGACCGGCATTTCGCTCAACGCCGGGTCAGGGTTCGTATTGGGCGTCACGGCCCCGGCGTTGGCGAACACCTCGACCAGCGCATTGTCGAACCACAAGCTGCCGCTCACCGCGCCCCCGGCGAAATCGCCCCAGAACATCACGGCTCGCACCTCCTCGACGTCGGCGACGGTGTAGACGTCGTCGCCGATGCCGAACCAGTCGGAGTCGTTCACCGTGTAAGTGACCTCGATCCGCGTCCACGCGGTCGTCGTGACCGTTCGGATGCGTCCTTCGCTTGCCGCGAAGGGATCGATCACCGAGCCGTTCTTGTTGACGTCGATCCAGATCCCTTGTCCGAGGTGTTGATCGGTGTCGACGATCTTGTCGCCCCAGAGCGGTTGAAGTTGTCCGCCGTTCGTGTCGGCGGACGTGCTGAGCGCCTGCTTCCAGAACTCGAACTTCAGCACAGGTTCAATTTGCGGCGCCGCCGTGATCGGGTTGTTAGGATCCTCGCGGACCCACATCGAGTATCGCAGCACGTTGCCGTTTTGCAATTTGGCGACGTTGCCGTGAAGCGGGTCGGAGACCGCCGTGTTGCCGATCGTCGCGAAAACCGAGTTCGGCGGGGTCGTGTTCGGCGGGTCGTCGTTTTGGTCCATATTCGTGGGGCCGTCGAACGTGACGTCGATGCCGTTCTCGCCGTTGGAGACCGGAATTGAGATCCCGGCGCCCGATCCGGCGCCCGTATTCTGGGTCTGCACGAGGATGTGATTGCCGCGATACACCGCGGTGTCGTCGTTGCCGAAGGCGCCGAACGCGAAGACGTCGGTCAGCCCGAAGCCCAGACCGTCGGCGTTCATGTCGGTGTCGAGCACGGTGGCGTTGGCGGCGGCGACTCGCTGCGGATTTGCGGGGCCGAGCCAGATCGCGGCGGCGGAGAGCGCGAGCAGGCTCGCGCACTTCATCATGTGGAAACCGGGGGCCATATCGACGTTCTCCCTCTCATGCAAAGCCGCCTCGAACCTCGATGGACGAGCTCGGCGACGCGAACAGAATTGTTGACTCGGCAGCAGAAACAAGGCCACGAGGCGCCCTGGACGGTGGGTCGCGGACCGCAGCCCCGTCCGCGTGGCGCTCGATGACGAGAACGCGACGCCGCACCGCCCCCAGCGTCAATCTTCGCTGCGTGCGGCGTCGCGATTCCCGATACCTGCAAGCGCCGTCCTGGACGGGCTTGCAGCGACTCAGACCGACTCGCACGGCCGACGAAGCAGGCCGGCCGTGCGAGCTCGCTATCCTGTTCAATCAGGCCCGGCGACGACGAGCGAAGCGGACCACGCCGATCAAACCGATTCCCGCCAGCAGCACGCTGCCCGGCTCGGGGACCTTGAACGAGAAGTCGTCGATGAACAACGTCCCGCTTCCTCCGGTGGAAAACGTTTGTCCGGCATAGACGGCCCGTGCGATCGTCGCCCCGGCGGGCGCCGTCGCGACGAGGTTGAACATCGTGTAGTCGGAAGTCAGCGCGGGGACCAGATTGGGAGTTCGACCGATCTCGCTCGTGTCGTCGCGCCACTCGATACGGACCTCGGGGCCTACGTTGGTGTTGCTGCCGACCGCCTTGTGCCAGCCCATGAAACTCCATGTGCTGCCGCCGGTCACCGGCACGTCCTGGAACACGCCGGCAAAGCTGTTAGGGCCGCCCAGGGTCAGGTCGATGTGCGAGGCGCCCGTGCGGGGCATCACCGTGCTGACCAAGGTCGAGGTGCCGGCGGCGCCCCCGGAAAAGCCTTCCCAAGAGCCGACGAACGGAGGGCCGTCGTAGGTGATGGGGTCTTCAAAGCTCGGATTCGCAAACTGGTTTGCATTGGCCTGCGAGCAGCAGGCGATCACGATCGCGCTCAGAGCGATTGCGACCGACGCCGCGCGGGTCGGACTTGGCTTTCTCAGTGTTGACAGCATGAGCGTTTCTCCAGAGGGACTACGACAAAACAACAACGCGACGAACGAATGCCCATGGAACGGGCCGACTCTTCTCGCCAGACAGTTCTTGAAACCAGCGCCCAGCAGTTCCGTCGCTCGGATCGCAGCGGAGCAACGAAATCCAAGACTTCGTGGGAAAGGAGCAGAGAAAAGACGAGTTACGGAAACAAAGGAACCGCGAGCTTGGCTCGACGCCTCACCCGATGAACTTTGACGAACCGATCGCGGGTGCGAACGCAACAAAGGATTTCGAGCGACGCGGGCTCGGAGAGCAAGACGAGTGAGAATCGCAAGTGAAAAGAAAACGTTCTGTAACAGTTACTATATTGACGATCTAAGAGCCCGGCGTCAAGTCAATTCCGGGAAAATCGGCAGAATTCGTGAAATCGGAACTCGCGCTGCGACACCACTTGCCTTGCGAAGAACGGGGGAGCACGACCGCGAGACTGCAGAATCGAGGCCCTCGCTCAGCGTTCGCTCGTGGCCGGCCGGCGGGACGCCGTCGGAGCAGGCCCGGCCGTACGATGGATCTCCAGCCAGGCCTCTCCCCGCAGCGTCATGTTCCGAGCCAGCGGATTCGCGGCAGCCGTCTCCGCAACGAACTCGAACGCCCGGCGACCCAGCTCGCGCGAGTCCTGACAGACCGCAGTCATTTCCGGAAAGACCGTGTTGCGAATGTCGGCGTCGTCGAATCCCACGATCGAGATCGTCTCGGGGATCAGGACCCCCAAGCTGTGGGCCTCGTTGATCGCCCCGACCGCCACCAACGGGTCGGCAATGAACACGGCCGTCGGGGGGGAAGGGAGGCTGATCACCTTCCGCATCAGTTGGGTGCCGTCCTCTTGCCGAGCCGGCAATTTGAAGACGAAGCGCTCGTCGTACAAATCGTGCGATTGCAGCACCTCGCGGTACGATCGGTACCGATCGAGGTGGTCGCCGTCTTCGCGCTCGCTCGACGCAAAAGCGATTCGCCGATGGCCCAGGGAGACGAGATACTCGACGGCCTCCAAGCTCGCCGCCCGGGAGTCGTTGTAGACGAACCTCAACTGCGGGGCGTCGAAATGGTCTCCCAGGACGACCAACGGGAAGTCCTCTTCGGCCATCTGAGCGACCAAGTCCCGCTCGGCCGCCGTGCAGCGGATGATCGCCCCTTCGATCCCCTTGCGCATAAAGAACTGAGCGAACGTTTCGTCGGCCCGTTTGTCCCGCCGCAAATGGACGATCTGCAAGTCGAAGGGGGAGTCCTGCATGGCGGCAATCATGCCGTCGAAGCAGGCCGCGTCGTAGGGGGAGCCGGCCGTAAACTGGCCCGTGTAGACCAGGGCGATGCAGCCTTGCGATTTTCGACCCACGGTGGGTGAATAACCGCAACGAGCGACCGAGGCCATGACCCGGTCCCGCAATTCCGGGGTCACCGAACCGCTGCCGTTGACCACACGCGAAACCGTGGCGATGGAAACGCCTGCGTCTTCTGCCACTCGGCGGATCGATGACATGAAAAACCCGAGGAAATAGCCAGTGAAACAGTTTCTTATCTGTATCCTGGCCTCCCGCTCCGGCAAAGTCAATCCTCTTTGGGTTCCGGCCAGATGACGAAGTCCTCGACTTCTGTCACTCTGGGGCTTTGCGAGGGCATACCGGGCGTCAGGGCCGCTGGCCCGCGGCAAACCGGCGGTCCTCTCGCAACGGCCGATTCTGCCGAGGCTGTCGCCGCTGACTCATCGCTCGAAGCCGCCTTGTTCATGCCCCACGCCGAACCCGAGCATCGTTCGTCCTTGGGGCTGATGTTGCGTCTCTCGGCGATGATGTTCCTCCAGTATTGGTCCTTCGGCGCCTGGGCGGTGACCGTGGGGACGTACATCGCCGCGAACACGGGCGAGGAGGGGGCCGCCATCTTCTCGGCAGGATTCATCGGATACAGCTCCGCAGCGGGCGCCATCGGCAGCCTCCTGTCACCGGCCATCGTCGGAATCCTCAGCGATCGGTACTTTTCCGCCCGGCGACTCTTGGCCGTCACGCAACTCGGCTGCGCCGCGGCGAATTGGGGGATGCATCAAAGCCGCAGCGAGTGGACGTTTTTGTTGTGGCTGCTGGCGTATTTCCACTGTCTCTTCCCGGCCATTGCGATGACCAATGCGATCGGGCTCAGGAATCTTCGCAATTCCCAGGCCGAGTATCCCGTCGTTCGCGTGGCCGGGACGCTCGGCTGGATTGCGGCGGGGTTGTTCGTCGGCATGGGGTGGCCGTGGGCGACGGGCGTCTCGATCGAGGCGACGCGAATCCCGCTGGCGATCGGGGCGGCCAGCAGCCTGCTTCTGGCGATCTTCGCCCTCGCATTGCCCGCGACCCCTCCGCCGCAGCGTCAACCAAGCATGGCGATCACGGCCACTTCGGTCTCCGGCGGCGCAACGGGGGTGGGGCGTCCGCTGGCGATGTTTCTTATTGCTTCCGTGTTCGCCTGTCTGTCGAGCGTCGCTTACAACAGCTACGCCAACCTGTACCTCAACCAGCGCGGATTCCCCAACCCGGCGGCGCTGATGACCATGGGGCAGGTCTCCGACGTCGTATGCCTGTTCGCAACGCCATGGCTCGTGGCGCGGGTCGGACTGCGAGCGCTCTTCGCCGCAGGGATCGCCGCCTGGGCCGTTCGCTACGGGCTGTTGGCCGGGGGAAGTCGGCTGGCCGGCGACTGGCCCGTTTACGCGGCCATCGTCGTTCACGGTCCGTGCTTCGTGTTCGTGTTCGTCGTCGGCGTGATGATCGTCGACAAATTGGCAGGTGAAGCGTATCGCGGAGTCGCGCAAGGGCTGTTCACCGGCGCTTCGACGGGGGCGGGGAACCTGCTCGGCGCTTTCGCCATGGGGTTGGCTCAGACGCGGTTCCTGACTCCTGCGGGGGAGTCGCCCCCTCCGTATCGCTGGTCGGAGTTTTGGCTCGTCCCGGCCGCGATGAGCGTCGCGGCCGGGATCATTTACGTCAGCGTCTGGAAGTCGTTGCGCCCGCGCGGCGAAGCGCAGCCTGCCGGCGAGCGACGCGAAGCGCAAGGCGAATCGTCGACGGTCTGAGTTGCGCTCGCCGCATTCACTGTGCCGTACCGGGTCTCTTTCACGGGCCTCCGACGACGGGGGACTTGGCGACGACGTCGGCCAAGTCTTCAAGGAGGTTGCTGCCGTAGCTGTCGGGGAGCAGGAACTCGATGTGGCCCGTCGTGACGTCGTACATGGCGCCGACAATGGCGATGCGATCGGCGTCGACCAAGCCGCGCAGCGTGCGGCTGCGCGCGTAGATCTCCGCGACGGTGCGCTGGACGTTGCGGCGGGCCACTTGATCGACGAACGCCGCGCGCTCGCGGTCGCCGGAACGCCGGTGGAAGTCGTCGATGCGACCGGCGATCGAGTGGTTGATCTCCTCGACCACTTCCCCCAAGTGATTGCAGGACGCCAGCAGCGGGTCGATCGGCTCGCCCCGGGCCGTAGCCGCGGCGAGTTGCACCGACGAGGAGACCGCCCCGCACTGGGTGTGGCCGATCGCCAGCACGACCTTGGCCCCGGCGACCGAGCAGCCGTACTCCATGCTCCCCAGGATCTTCGGGCCGACGATATTTCCCGCGATGCGGATGCAGAAGATGTCCCCCAACCCCAGGTCGAAGACGATTTCGGCGGGCATCCGCGAGTCGACGCAACTCAGCACGACCGCCAGCGGATGCTGGCCGTGCGCCGCCGCGTGCCGTTGGCGGCGGAAGTCGTACTCGAGGTGACGTCCGGTGCGAAATCGTTCGTTCCCTTCATGCAGGAATCGGAGAACCTGCGCGGGGGACGATTTCGACTGCAGCTCGCGCGTCGAGTAGTCGACGTAGCGAATCTCGTCTTCGAGCTGATAGCTGCTGCGGAAGCCCCGCAGGCTGACCTCGACGCCAAAGGCCGGGGCGATCTCTTGCTTGTATTCGCGAACCAGGCTGAGGATGTCGGGATCGATGTAGTCGGAATGCACCGCGTCGATCAACAGATGGGATCCGGGGGGCGTGTTGCGGAGCGTCTGGCTCAACGAGGCCCGGTTGAGGAAGCTCACTTGATTGGCCAGTTGCAGGTGGACCACTTCCCCGCTGGCGTGTTTCTCGACGACGCGCTGAATCGGGCGCCGCAGGTTGCTGTGGAGGATGAACGTCAGGCTGACGCCCAGCCCGATGAGGACGCCGGTCAACAGGTCGGTCAGCACGATCGCCGCCATGGTGATCACGAACGGCGCAAATTGGTAACGGCCCTGACTCCACATTTTCCGGAACAGGTCGGGGTTCGCCAGCTTGTATCCGGTATACAGCAGGATCGCCGCCAGACAGGAGAGCGGAATGTGATTGAGCTGCGTCGGGAACAGGGCCACGCACACCAACAGCAGACCCCCGTGGATCACGGTCGCCAGCTTGGTGCGCCCGCCGGCCAGCACGTTGACCGAACTGCGGACGATGACCGACGTCATCGGCAATCCGCCGCACAATCCGGCCGTCACGTTGCCCGCCCCCTGGGCCAGCAGTTCGCGGTTGGGAGGAGACTGCCGGCGCTGCGGATCGAGCTTGTCGACCGCTTCAAGATTGAGCAGCGTTTCAAGCGAAGCGACGATCGCGACCGTGATCGCCGCCATGTACGCGGCCGGGTTGGTCCACTGCGTGAAATCGGGGAATGCGAGGAAGCCGACGAACTCGCGCACGCTGCCGGCGACAGGCACCTGCACGAGGTGGCTCGATTGAATCAACCATTCTCCCCCCAGCCGGTCGAACCACAGTTTCAGCCCCGCCCCTGCGAGCACGACGACCAACGGCATCGGCACGAGCGAACCCTTCAGCGGCTTCCATTGCGACACGATCATGAGACCCAGCGAGATCAGCCCCACCACGATCGCGCCTTCGTGAATTTCGCCCCACAGATGCAGCAGCTCGGTGAAGGTGTTTCGCTTGTCCGGCTGGAGGAAGGTCAAGCTCCCGGTCGGATCGGCGTCGCGGCCCAAGAGGTGGGGGATTTGCTTGAGGATGAGGATCACCCCGATCGCCGACAGCAGACCGTGGATGACGCTCGTGGGAAAGAACGCGGACAAGTTGCCGGCGCGGAGCAAACCGAGCACGATCTGCAAGGCGCCGGCGACGGTCACGACGAATAGGAACGCCTCGAACGAGCCGAGCCTTTCGATCTCGAGCGCCACGACGGCCGTCAATCCGGCGGCGGGTCCGCTGACGCTGGTGTGAGACCCGCTGAGGAGTCCGACCATCAGCCCGCCGAGGATTCCCGCGACGATGCCGGAGAACAGAGGCGCCCCCGAGGCGAGCGCAATCCCCAGGCAGAGCGGCAGCGCCACCAAGAAGACGACCACGCCGGCGACCAGATCCTGGTGCAGACGATACGGAGACGCCGCCGCGGATTGGGTCATCGGCGCACCTGCGTGTTGCTGACGAGTCGGACAAGCGGCTCAGCGAACGCCGAGCGCGAGAGAGGACGGCAGCCCCGCTCTCATTTTTGCGTTGGGGACGCTGCTAGTGCAACTCCATCGGGCGGAGTTCGGCGTTCTCGAGTCCAGAACGACGAGTCGTTCCAAGACCGACGGGATGGGCGGATCCGCTCATCAGCGAGCGCCGGGTCGCCATCCCACCGAGGCTCGCAGGACACGCGACTCGCGTGACGGAGATCGCGGAAATCGAAAGCCCGGAGATCAATGCCGCTTGGCGGGGGCGACCGACAAAGTCACCGAGTTGCGAACAGACCCTCGCGCAGCGGCCCCGAGGGCGTCGAGCCGTCGCAGCGGCGACTCCAGACCTCGGCGACGCTCACCGTGCTGGTGCGGACTCAGTGTCAGGCGTTGTATTGAATCCTCGCCTCATACGTCCGAGGGGCGGAGAACGCGTTGTCATTTTGCCGGCGAGCAAAACTCCATCACTATCTCGTGCAAAACTCCGGTCTGCGGGGCGGGGGAGGATTTTCCGAACGTGTTGGGGGTCAACGTCTTGCGCGCCGGGACGGCGGTCGCGGGGCGACTGGTTTTGCTAGCAAAACTCGCGGCGGGCGAGCAAAACTCGCGACCCGTCGCGGCTCGCGCCGGCGCGCGATTGCGTCGCAAGGGCAGGTGAAGCGTGCGGTTGGCAGGATCTGTTCTACGCGATGCGGCGGCCCATTTTCCAGTAAGAATCCCGCGGGAAATTGAGCGGACGATTCCGGCCTTGTCGCGCCCCCCGGGTAGCACCGGTTGTCCTCAAGGGTGTGCGCAAGCAAGAAGCATCTCTCCTGCGGCTGCGCCGCCCCCTGAGGGTCTTCGAGACCAAGTTTCGGGGCGTGCCATGCTCTCGTCCTCGTGAGCATGCGCCGCGTGGCGAGGGGATGCTTCCCGCGCGCAGGCAGCCCCGGCCTCTGGCCGGGGGTCGCGCACCGAAGGTGCAACGCTTGCTCCAACGGAAATTTACCCCCCGGCAGAGCCGGGGGCTGATGTTGCCATTGGCAACGTCGCGCGCGCTGTGCCGCAAGCGCGGGCGAAGCGCGCGGCTGGCAGCATCTGCTCTACGCGATGCGGCGGCCTATTTTCTACCGGAATCCCGCGGGAACTGAGCGGACGGTTCCGGCCTTGTCGCCGGGCGCTCCTCGCTGGATTTTCGCTTCGGGGCGGGCGTGGGCGGCGTCATCGGTGGGTGGGCGGCGACAATTGAGCGGGCTGATTCTGGGGGGTCGAGGCTGGTTTCAGGGTGGGATTGGCGAGGGTTTCTGGCGGCGCGATCATTTGTACCCCACAGACGGTTCCTGTTCGCCGCTGCGCGGCGGGCGGAAAATCGGTCGTGGTGGCTGGTTGACGGCGATTATCGAAGGTTCAAAGCGACAATTTCAGTCGCTGCTGTCGGCTGGTTGGTCTTGGATTGGCGGCTGGTTTTCTGGGGTTTTGGTTGGCGACGACTTTTTGCGCCCTACGGTCTTGGCAGTGCGATTTATTGCACGCTACGGCCACGACTCTACTAATTCCCAAGTCCGAGTGAATCTGGCCCTAAAGAATTCGAATCGAAGGCATGAAACGTTACCGTAAGATGATGATTGCAGCTTGCATTCCAACTGAAACATTACAGCCCCAACAGTTCCCTCGACACGTCCTTGCACAGGCTTGGGCGGCAGGACGTTTAGCGACTCAACGAATGACCCTTCATACGGAAATCTAGTCCCAGCAAAGGCAAGGCTATCAATCGATGAGAAATCGGCTTGAAGTGACTCAACCAAAGCGCGCTCTTTGGAATCTAGCGTTGCTTGCTGAATCACGAGCTTCAAAGAAGCTGTCCCGAAAACGCATGCGTGCATGACTTCATTACCGTCATCCACAAAACGCCACGGCAAGGTCATATTCAAAGAGGTAAGTACCGCATCGTGAAGAGGGCCCAGCCATTCCTGCAATTCGCTTGCGTGAGACAACTCATACAATTCAAAATCATCTGGTGGTCTCCTAGTCATAGCCATTACTCAAAGTCCCGATGGTGGATCTGGCTGCCCGGGCAACGGCGGAATACACCCGCCAAATAGCCGAGGAGAACGGACGCATAGGCAGCTTGGCGGCGTCCTGGTTCAGCGTGAACTGGAATTCCGGCCTTCGGACGTTAGCGGGTTGAAAGGTTGAATTGACGGTTCAGCACCGACGATTTGCGGAGCGGCTGTCGCCGGGGGGAGTTTGTTGGGCGTTCACGCAGACCGGGGGGCTCATCGCCGCCCCCCGGGACCCCCGCTAGCCTTTCTCTGTGTTCCGTTTTGCAGGCGGCCGACGCAGCCGCTTCCTGGCGCCGCGTCGCGCGGCGCTCTCGGGCCTCGGCGAGCTTCCGCTCGCGCCGGGCGTAGATCTCCTCGTGCCGCCCGGCGAGCCGATCGGCGGGGGTGACGTAGCCCAAGGCGGAGTGAAGCCGCGCGTGATTGTACTCCTGGACGAACTCGGCGACGAGTCGGCGCGCATCTTCCAGCGACAGCGGGACGTTCGGGCGGATGCAATCGCGCTTGAGCGTTCCATGCCAGCGCTCCAGCTTGCCGTTGCTCTGCGGATCGTACGGGCTCGTGCGGACATGAGTCATGCCGCACAAGCGGATGAACTCCTTGAAGTCCTTGGCGACGAACTGCGGGCCGTTGTCCGAAATGATCCGCGGCGTCGCGCCGGGGAACTTTTCTCGCGCCCGCTGGATCACGATCTCGACGTCGGCTTCCTTCATCGACTCTCGCAACTCCCAATGAACGAGGTAGCGGCTGCACCCGTCGAGGACGCTCGTGAGGTAGTAAAACGTCCCGCAGACGTTGACGTAGCTGACGTCGACGTGCCAGTGTTCGTGAGGTTGCAAAGGCTGCACGAAGCCGGTTCCCTTCGACGATTCTCGGCGATTCCAGCGGTCGAACCGGCCCGCCTCGTTCAGCACGCGGTAGACGGTCGCCGGGCTGGCGGCGACCAGGTCGGCGTCGAGCATGAGGTACGTCAGCCGACGATAACCTTCGAGCGGCCGCTCGGCGTCGAACGCCCGGATCGCCTCCTTCTCCCACGCCTCCAGCCAGTGGTCGCGCGGCACGGGGGCGTTGTGCTCATTGACCTTCCCGTACCGCGCTTGCCAGTCGTAGAACTTGCTCATGCCGATCCCCAGCCACTGGACTAACTTCTTCGCGGGAACTTCCGTCCGCTGGTGCTTCGCGCGAACGTAGTCGACGACCTCGTCACGGACGTCCGGCTCGACCCACCGCCCCTTCAGGGGAGGCCAGGCGCTTTTTTTAAGCGGACGTTCTCCTCGGTCAGCTCGGCGATCACCTCGTTCTTCACGGCGAGCCGCTGTTCGAGATGGGCGACGCGCCGTTCCACGGGAGACGGCCCGGCCGGCTTGCCCGGCTTCTTCTCGAACGCCGCGGCGGCGCCTTCGAAGAGTTGCTTCTGCCACTGGTAGAACTGCGTCGGCGTGATCTGCGCCTCGTCGCACAGGTCCGACACCGCCACCCCCTCGAGCAAGTGACGCTTCACCAGCGCCACCTTCTGCTGGGCCGTAAAATGACGCCGCTCACGCCGCGGCGAGTCCTGAGAATCGATGCTCATGGGGAATTCCTCCTGAAGGCGTTATGCTAACGCCCGTCAAGCAGAATTCCACTTCCGACTGAGGCAGGACAGGCAGCCCCGGCCTCTGGCCGGGGGGTTGCGCACCAAAGGCGCAACGCTTGCTCAAACGGCAATCGACCCCCCGGCAGAGCCGGGGGCTGATAGTGCCATTGGTAATGTTGCGCGCGGCGCGTGGCAGTGGGATGCTTCTTGCGGCTGCGCCGTGCGAGGTTGAGGACAACCTGGGCTACCCGATGTGGGGGGGCAGCGCGGACGCCCCGAGGGGCTGAGGGCGACGGGGGAGATGCCGGTAGAGTATTCTTGATTTCGCGAGACGGCGGCGCGACGATGTCGGCATGACGCGGCAAGAGGCCGAGCAGGCGGCGGAGACCATCGCAGCTGTCGCGCGAGGGGGAACGTCGCTCCTTCCTCACATCTACGCATGAACCAATTTCGCCACTGCCGCTTTCGCTTCAACACGCGCCAGGCGCTGCTGCTAACGCTGGCGGTCGCCGTGGGGATGACGATCGCCTCAGGTTGGCACTTTGGATTGCTGGCCGTCGTTAGCGTGATGGCAATTGCCGGGCTCTTGAGCGATGTTCGTGCCCTGCGTCGTTACGAGCGAGTGGGCCTGCTCGCTGACAATGACCTCCGTTTTTCCCTGCGGTTCGCCGTCATCTGGCGTCTGACCCTTGCAGCGATACTCGCCTTCTCCCTCACCGCCAAAGTGCTCTTGGTTCGCGGCCTCATCGACCTTCCCAAGGATGAATTCCGGTTCTACGAAGACCCTCTCACCGGCTATCTTCTCTGGTTGGCCCTTGGGTTGGCTCTGGTCGTCGAGTTAAAGGCTCCGCAGTCCAGAAGAACAGCAGTGTGGAGGACTGCAATTGACGTGACTGTGGTCGCGGCTGCCGTTGCGTTGGGTCGATACATAATCGAGGACGCCTGGTGCGTGCCCTACCTTGTTCACCTCATTTGCGAAGATGTGGACGCTGCGCTGATCAATGCCACGCATCGTTATGGAGTGACGGCGCTTTCTGACCGCCGGCTCTATGACGCCGCTTCGTTCGTACTCGCAATTGCGGTAGTCGCCGCGGCGCTCGCTTGGGTCGGGGCCGAGAAGTTGCCTAGGAACCGTCGAGGCTGGAGGGCAACGCTCGGCATCGTCGCGGGCGCGTTTCTCGCCGTCGCCGCGACGATCTCGTACTGGTTTTACTTTCTTGCGTTTCCGAAGCTCTCGCCAGACGCTGCGGAAGCCGGGCTGTGTTCTTCGTGGTGGCGTCGATTGGGCGGTTTGGCGATCGGGGCGCTGCTGACGGCGGCAATCGCTCACCGGGGATGCACAGGTCCCACGGAGAACGAAGCCCCTCCGCTTGAGATCCCTGTTCCGCGCGCCTTCCATCGATCGTTACTTGCGGGGCTGCTGCTCTCGCTCTCGTCCCTGTCCTTGTTCGCGCTTGCTGCTCGTGAGTGCATCGACAATGGCTGGGAAAGCGGGGCATATTTTCTCCTGGATTCAGACAACTACCTGAGTTTCGCTCTGCTCGTACTCGGTCTCTGTATCGTGTGGCGCCGCCTCTGCCGTGCGGACGATGAAGTCATCGAAGTTCGCCCGCTGTCGGCCCGAGCCTTCTTCCTCGCCTGGGGCGCGGCCGCACTTTGGCTGATCGTCGCCGTGCCGAGCCTTGCCGCGTCGGGATGCCTCTCGTGGCACGGGACGTGGTTTCTTGAGTGAAGCGGGGAGCACCGGTTGATCGCAAGGGAGTGCGTGGGCAAGGAGCATTCACTCCAACCGTGGCCCCCAACTGGACCGCCGCTCAGATCCCTGCAGCCCCGGCCTCTGGCCGGGGGTTGCGTACCGAAGGCGCAGCGTTTGCCGCAACGAGAATCTACCCCCCGGCAGAGCCGGGGGCTGATGTCGCCTTTGGCAACGTCGCGCGTGAGGCGTCATTCGGCGGGGGTCGCCGCTTGTCGGGCGTCCCAGCTTCCTCGTCCGGCTCCGTTTGCGATGAGGAAGACCATCGTCCCCATGAGCGCGAGGTTCTTCATGAATTGGATCATCTGCATCTGCCGGTCCTGGCCCTCGAAGGTCCAGAAGTCGTGGAAGTAGTAGGTCGCCAGGGCCAAGAACGTCAGCAGCAGCGCGGCGCCGATGCGCGTCTTGTAGCCGACGATCACCGACAGCCCGCCGACGATGAGGAATGCAATCGCTCCGGCGAGCATCACCTGCGGCGCAGGGACTCCCTCGGCCGCCATGTACCCGGCGACGTCGTTGAACTGGGGGATCTTGTTGCCGACCGCGCTGGAGAGAAAGATCACGGCGATCATTACGCGGCCAAGCACGGAAGCTGCTGACGATAGCATGGTAGAGTTCCTATGGGGTTCGTGAGAACGGGGGGAGCGGGATCAGGCGAGGTCGAACGCCATGACCTCGGTCTCGCCGTCGCCGTCGGCGACGAGGGTCAGTTCAGGCTCGTCGCTGACGGCGGCCCCGTCGCCGGCGGCCAAGGCGACGCCGTTGAGCGAGATGCGTCCGCGGAGGACCTGCAGCCAGGCGTGCCGCTCGACCGCGAGGGCGTGCCTGACTTCGCGGTTCGGATCCAGGGTTGCCAGAGAAATCCGTGCATCCTGATGGATCCTCAGCGAGTCTTCGGCCCCGTCGGGCGAGGCGGCGAGCTGCCAGCGATTGCGGCGCTGTTCTTCCGGAAATCGCTTTTGCTCGTAGCTCGGCTCGATCCCTTTGCGCTCGGGGAACAGCCAGATTTGGTAAAGGTGGACCGGCTCGGTCGCCGAGGGGTTGAATTCGCTGTGGGTGACGCCAGTGCCGGCTGACATCCGCTGGAACTCCCCGGCGCGAATGACCTCGCCATTGCCCAGCGAGTCCCGATGTTCGAGGGCCCCGGAGAGGACGTAGGTGACGATCTCCATGTCGTGATGGGGGTGCGTGCCGAACCCCTGCCCGGGGGCGACGAAGTCTTCGTTCATCACCCGCAGCGCCCGGAACCGCGTGTGGCTCGGATCCTGGTAGGTTGCAAAGGAAAACGTGTGATACGTCTTGAGCCAGCCATGATCGGCATGGCCGCGGTCGCGAGCTTGACGAACTTGAATCACGGCGAGTCCTCCCTGTACGGGGAATGCGAGTCGGCGATCTGCGAGTCGGAGGGGAACTGCTTCGAGCGTCACGGGTCGTCCGTCGCGACGCTCTGGCGAGCCTTCTCCAACAGTCGGCTCAGTTCTTTGAGCTCGGTTTGCGTGAGATGGCCCAGCAACCGCTGGTGAAGTTTCTTGACGGGGTGGTCGAGTCGTGCCAACAGCTTGCGGGCCTTGGGGGCGAGTTGAACGTACACGACCCGCCGGTCCTTGGCGGATCGTCGCCGCGTCACGAGCCCCTGCTTCTCAAGCCGATCGACGAGTCCGGTCATCGCGGGGACGACCTGCACCATCCGCTCGGCGATTTCCTGGCAGGGGAGCGGCTCGCCCTCCCCGCGCAGGATCCGCAGCACGTTGTACTGCGACGGAGTGAGTCCGTATTCGCGAAACAGCCGCCCGACCCGGTTTTGGAACTGGTCGCTGGTTCGCAAGAGATTCAGATGGGCCGCCTGTTCGAGCGAATCGAACGGCATCTTCTTCCTGAGTTCGTGTTGCAGTCCGGTCTTGGCCATCGAGAATCTCCAGTTCACGCACATATATTACACGTCAAATAATGTCATGTCAATAGAGTGCGCCGAGATTCCTGGCCGGTGCGGCCGCTGCGGGATTTCGCCCGGGAAGGCTCGGCCTGACGAGAAGCCGTGCCGTCGCTGATGCGGCGGATCAATTCTCTCCGGCGGCGGGACGCCTTTGCGGAGCAAGGCGCCGCGGGTGCGAGAATTGTCCCAGGGGACCGAGCTATCGCATGTCGCAGCGCCGTAGCGAGGCTCCTGGTCCTGATTGCGCCGCTCGAATACTCGAAACGGTCCTGCCCGGGCGTCGTCTTCGGCTCTTGTTTCGCGCGTGACAGAGCGTCATGCTGAACTGGCCGCCTCGGACTTGGATCGCCAGGTTTCCCGAGACGACGACTCTTCCCTGTCTCCTGCGAGGTTCCGATGGCGTGCATGCGAAGCGGATGGTTGGCGGCAAGCGTCGTGGCGGTCGGTGCGGCGTGGGCCGGATTGCTTTCGGCAGGGGACGCCCAAGAAACGACCGGCGCCCCGGGGTCGCCCGGCGCCACGACGACGATCAGCGGCAAGCAGTTGCCGCCGCCTGATCCGGCCTTCGGCGGGGTCGTCGCGGAGGGCGCGCTGCAATCCAAGGCGTGGTGGGCGCCGCGCGTGACTCCTCCCCAGGGAGCGCCGAACGTCCTGCTGATCATGACCGACGATTCAGGCTTCGGCGTGCCGAGCACGTTCGGCGGCGTCGTGCCGACTCCGACGATGGATCGCATCGCCCGGGCCGGGCTGCGCTACAACAACATCCACTCGACCGCGCTTTGTTCGCCGACGCGGGCCGCCCTGATCACGGGACGCAATCACCACTCGGCCGGTTTCGGCGTCATCTCCGAACAGTCCACCGGTTTTCCCGGATACAACAGCATCATCGGCAAGGACAAAGCGACCATCGGTCGGATCCTCAGAGAGCACGGCTATGCGACCTCGTGGTTCGGCAAGGACCACAACGTCCCGGCGTTCGCAGCGAGCCAAGTCGGTCCGTTCGACAACTGGCCGGTCGGCCAGGGTTTTGAGTATTTCTTCGGTTTCATCGGCGGCGACGCGAACCAGTGGCAGCCCAACCTGTTTCGCAACACGACGCAAATCTACCCGTTTACGGGAAAGCCCGAGTGGAATCTGGTGACGGGCATGGCGGACGACGCGATCGACTACCTCCACCGCGTCGACCAGATCGATCCCGGGAAGCCCTTCTTCTGTTACTATGTGCCGGGCGCCACGCACGCTCCGCACCACCCGACGAAGGAGTGGGTCGACAAGATCCGCGCCTTGCACCTGTTCGACGACGGCTGGAACAAGGTTCGCGAGCGGATCTTTGCGAATCAGAAGCGGCTGGGAGTCGTTCCCGCGGACGCCGAGTTGGAGCCTTGGCCGGCCAAGCTGATTAAGAATTGGGACGACTGCACCGCGGAGGAAAAGCAGCTGTTCATCCGGCAGGCGGAGATCTTCGCCGCCTACGCGGCCTACACGGACCATGAGATTGGTCGCGTCATTCAGGCCATCGAGGACATGGGCAAGCTCGACGACACGATCGTCATCTACATCAACGGCGACAACGGGACGAGCGCCGAGGGGGGCCCGCTGGGGACCCCCAACGAAGTCGCCTTCTTCAACGGCGTCAACATGATGCCGGTCGCCGAGCAGATGAAGTGGTACGACGTCTGGGGCACCGAGCAGACGTACAATCACATGTCGGCCGGGTGGTCGTGGGCCTTTGACACGCCGTTTTCCTGGTTCAAGCAGAACGCCTCGAAGCTCGGCGGCATCCGGCAGTGCATGGCGATCTCCTGGCCGGCCCGCATCAAGGACCAGGGAGGCCTCCGCGAGCAGTTCTGCCATGTGATCGACGTCGTTCCGACGCTGCTGGAGGCGAGCGGAATTGCGGCGCCCGAGACCGTCGACGGCATCCCCCAGGCGCCGATTGAAGGAACGAGCTTCGCGTACACGTTCGACGCCGCCAACGCCAAGGCCCCGTCGCGGCATACGACCCAGTACTTCGAGATGATGGGGCAATGGGCGCTGTATCACGAGGGGTGGCTGCTGAGCACGAAGGTGAACCGCGCTCCGTGGGAGGCCTTCGGCGCCGCCAACCCCGATCCGCTGGACAACCAGGTCCTGGAACTTTACGACCTGAACACGGATTTCACCCAAGCCCGGAACATCGCCGATAAGCATCCTGCCAAGGTGCAAGAGCTCAAGCAGATGTTCGTCGCCGAGGCGAAGAAGCACCACGTCTTTCCGCTCGACGCTTCCGTGGCGGCGCGGATCGTCGCCCCGCGTCCGAACATTACTGCGGGCCGGACCGAGTTCGTCTACACTCGGCCCATGATCGGGCTGCCCCAAGGCGACTCGCCGGTGCTGCTCAACTGCTCCTACTCGGTCACGGCCGAGATTGCCGTTCCCGAGGGGGGCGCCGAGGGGATGATTCTTACCTCCGGCGGTCGGTTCGCCGGGTACGGTTTTTATCTCCTGGGGGGGAAGCCGACATTTCTCTGGAATTTGATCGATCTGGAGCGCATCAAGTGGGAAGGTCCCGCGCCGCTCGCGGCCGGGGACCACACGCTGGAGTTCGACTTCCAGTACGAGGGACTGGGGGTCGGCACCCTGGCGTTCAACGATCTCAGCGGACTGGGGCGATCCGGCGTCGGCACGCTCAAAGTCGACGGTCAGGTCGTGCAGACCCGACGGATGGAGCGCACCTTGCCGATGATTCTGCAGTGGGACGAAAGCTTCGACATCGGGTCCGACACCCTGACCGGGGTCAACGACGCCGACTATCATCCGCCGTTCCCCTTCACCGGGGAGTTGCGGAAACTGACGATCAAGGTCGACCGTCCGGAATTGTCGGAGGCGGACGTCCGGCGGTTGGAGGCGGCCCAGCGCGAGAATCCGCTGAGCGAGTAAGCCCCGCGGCGGTCGCGCCGAGCGAGCCGGTTCAAGCGGCGCGTCACGAGTCACCGGCAGCGCGGCGGGCCGCGGCCGTGCGCCGCAGGCATTCGCGAAACGCCTTGAGCAGCCGGCTCTGAAACCGGTCGGGATTCCAGGCGACCGCGACGGTGCGCATCGGCTGGCGGCCGGCGAACGACCGATAGACGCGGCGGTCGCTCTGGTCGAGTCGCCGCGCCATGGCCGGGATCATCGAGACGCCGTGCGCCAGGGAGACCAGTTCCTGCACCATCGCCAGTTGACTCGTCCGTTCGACGGCCACCGGCTGAAAGGAACGCTGTCGGCAGAACGTCGCAATGTTGTCCGACAGGCAGTGCGCTTCGTCGAGCAAGACGAACTGGTAAGGTTCCACGTCTCCGAGGCGAATCTTATCCTTGCCCGCCAGCGGGTGCCCCGGCGGGAGCACCAACAGCAGCTCCTCGTCGAACAGTTCCTCGACGGCGAGTCGCTTGGCGGGCAGCGGCAACGCGAGTACTGCCAGATCGAGTTCGCCTTGCAGGCAACGCTCGACGAGCGCGTCGGTGGTGCTTTCCTGCACGACGACGGTCGCATGCGGATGCTCTTGCGAGAACTGACGCAGGACCTCGGGGAGCAAGTACGGGGCGATCGTCGGAATGGCTCCGATGCGCACCCGCCCGCTGCGTCCGTCGTCGGCGATCTCGGCCTTCGTGTCGTCGAGAAGGGCAAGCACTTGCTGCGCCCGGGCTTGCAACAGGATGCCGGCGTCGGTCAGCGAGACGGATCGCGTTTTTCGTTCGAGCACCGGCTGGCCGAGTTCCTCTTCGAGTTTTTGGATCGAGCGGCTCAGCGCGGGCTGCGAGATCGCCAAGTCCTCGGCGGCGCGGGTGAAATTCCCGCGGTCGGCGACGCGCAGAAAGTACCGCAGTTGATCCAGTTCCATACGCCGGCCCGGGGAGGCAATGCATAAAATGCATGAGTGCAATCAATAGAATGAATTGGAATTATAGCTCCCGGGCCGCGATAATCCATGCGTGGCGGCTCGCCGACCAGCCCCAAGACCCCTGAAAACGGTCGCGCTTGTCGTGCTTTCGCTAGGAATTTCGTTACAAAGGAATCAACTCGTGGCTCTTCGAACCTTTTCCGCTCGACAGTCTTGTTCCTGTCGGCTTGCCGCGGCGCTGTTCGTCGTGGTTGCCGGCTTCGCCCTGGCTCGCGTCGCTTCCGCCGCCGGCGACGGCTCGTCGGACGGACCCGCACAGAACTCGCTCATCGCGAAAACCCATGGAGACGAAACAATGGAGACCAATGGAACTTGTCCGGTGATGGGAGCCGTTCGACCTGCAGCGGCCCGGCACACGGCGGCCGGGGCGATGTCGACCAGCGACTGGTGGCCGAACCAGTTGAATCTGAAGATCCTGCATCAGAACTCCCCAGGAGGAAACCCGCTGGGGGCGGACTTCAACTACGCCGAAGAGTTCGCGAAGCTCGACCTCGACGCGCTGAAGCAGGACCTCGGCGAGTTGATGACGACCTCTCAGGATTGG
Source organism: Pirellulales bacterium (assembly GCA_019636345.1). Lineage (NCBI taxonomy): Bacteria > Pseudomonadati > Planctomycetota > Planctomycetia > Pirellulales > Pirellulales bacterium. The sequence continues at coordinate 101,979 of JAHBXQ010000007.1, forward strand.
TGGCCCGCCGATTACGGGCATTACGGGCCGCTGTTCATTCGCATGGCTTGGCACAGCGCCGGCACGTACCGGGTGAGCGACGGTCGCGGGGGCGCCGGCTACGGCACGCAACGGTTTGCGCCGCTGAACAGTTGGCCCGACAACGTAAGCCTGGATAAGGCTCGCCGGCTGTTGTGGCCGATCAAGCAGAAGTACGGCAACAAGATTTCTTGGGCCGACCTGATGGTGCTGACGGGGAACGTCGCCCTGGAATCGATGGGGTTCGAGACGTTCGGTTTCGCCGGCGGGCGCGAAGACGTCTGGGAACCGCAGGAAGACATCTACTGGGGCCCCGAAAGCGAGTGGCTGGGGGACAATCGCTACACGGGCGACCGCGACTTGGAAAACCCGCTGGCCGCCGTGCAGATGGGGCTCATCTACGTGAACCCCGAAGGCCCCAACGGCAACCCCGATCCGTTGGCCGCGGCCCGCGACATTCGCGAGACGTTCGCTCGCATGGCGATGAACGACGAAGAAACGGTCGCCCTGATCGCAGGGGGCCACACCTTTGGCAAGGCGCACGGCGCCGCCCCCGCGGACAACCTCGGTCCTGATCCGGAAGCCGCCGGCATCGAGGAGCAGGGCTTGGGCTGGCGCAACAAGTTCGGCACAGGCAACGCCGGCGACACGATCACCAGCGGTCTGGAAGGAGCTTGGACCTCGACGCCGACGCAGTGGTCCAACGGGTACTTCGACCACCTGTTCGGCTACGAATGGGAACTCACGAAGAGCCCGGCAGGGGCCGCGCAGTGGACTCCCAAGGACCCGGCGGCCCAGGGGACCGTGCCCGACGCGCATGACGACTCGAAGTCGCATCCGCCGATCATGTTCACGACCGACCTGGCGCTGCGAATGGACCCGATCTACGGGCCGATCTCGAAACGATTCCATGAGAATCCCGACCAGTTCGCGGAGGCGTTCGCCAAGGCTTGGTACAAGCTGACTCACCGCGACATGGGACCCGTGTCGCGGTTGCTTGGCCCCGAAGCGGCCGAACCGCAGCTTTGGCAGGATCCCGTGCCGACGGTCGATCATCCGCTGGTCGACGCACGAGACGTCGCCGCTCTCAAGGTTAAGGTGCTGGCCTCGGGGCTCTCGGTGTCGCAACTCGCGACCACGGCGTGGGCCTCGGCGTCGACTTTTCGCGGCAGCGACAAGCGGGGCGGCGCCAACGGCGCTCGCATTCGCCTCGCTCCCCAGAAGGACTGGGCGGTGAACCAACCCGCCGAGTTGGCGAAGGTGCTGCGGACGCTCGAGCAGATCCAAGCGGAGTTCAACGGCTCGCAAAGCGGCGGCAAGAAAATCTCGCTGGCCGATTTGATCGTGCTGGGCGGGTGCGCCGCCGTCGAGCAGGCGGCGAAGCAGGCCGGGCACGCCGTCGAGGTCCCGTTCGCGCCCGGCCGCACCGATGCGACGCCGGAGATGACCGACGTCGAGGCGATGGGCGTGCTCGAGCCGAAGTCGGACGGCTTCCGCAACTACTTCGCGCCCGAGATCGATCGTCCGGGCGAGGAGTTGCTGGTCGATCGAGCGCAGCTGTTGACCCTGACGGCGCCGGAGATGACCGTGCTCGTCGGGGGCTTGCGCGCCCTGGGCGCCAACGCCGGCGGCGGCCCGTTGGCCCAACTGGGCGTGTTCACGGACCGTCCCGGGACATTGACGAACGACTTTTTCGTCAACCTGCTCGACATGGGAGTCGAATGGAAGAAGTCTCCGATGTGCGAGCACTTTTTCGAGGGCCGCGATCGCCGGACGGGCGACGTCAAGTGGACGGCCACCCGCGTCGATCTTGTCTTCGGCTCGAACTCGCAACTGCGGGCCATCGCCGAGGTCTACGCCAGCGACGACTCGCAGCAGAAGTTCGTCCACGACTTCGTCGCTGCCTGGAACAAAGTCATGAACCTCGATCGGTTCGATTTGGACCCGTCGAGTCGAAAGTAGGCTCAGGCCGTCGAGTTCCGAGGGCGAAGATCGCCTGCCGGGAACCGCGAGCGAGAGCGCCAGGGCGCCACGGATGGCGCTGATTGTGCGGAGCGAGAGTTCACGACGTCGCCGGGCGCCTGTTGCCAGGGTCCGGCGCCGTTTGCGCTCCCGTTTGCGCACGAGAGCAATCCGATCATCAGTCCGCCAGGACGGTCGTCTCTTTCGCCTGGGCGAAGTCCATTTCCCCGGTGGACTGGGCGACCGGAATCACAGGCACGCTCGCGCCGGCGCGAATCAGCAGCGCAATCGGGACCGGCGTCGCCGCGACTGTGCGCCAGCCCCCGCCTTGATGCGACTCTCCTGTCTGGACGTTCACCCAGTCGCCCGGGGGGAGATACATCGACCGGCGCGGCTGCGAGTCGGATTTGTTCACCGCGGCTGCAGTCTGCTTGCCGCCCGAGTCGCTTGAGCGAAACAGCGGGCCGACCATCAGTTCGCTGCCGAAGAAATATTGGTCGTCGACGGTCCAGGAACCGGGATCCTCGGGGAACTCGAAAAACAGCGACCTGAGCATCGGATGCCCGGCGGCGGAACAGGCTTCGGCCTGGGCTGCGATGTACGGCATCAGCTTGTATCGCAGTTCGACGGTGCGCCGGAAGTCGTCTTCGAACTCCGCGCCGTACTCCCAGGGTTCGCGCGGCGGCGCCCCGTGGCAGCGCGTATGACTGGTGAGAACTCCGAAGGCGAGCCAGCGGCGATACAGGTCGGCGTCGGGGCGACCGACAAAGCCTCCGGCGTCGTGGCTCCAGAAACTAAAACCGGACAGCCCCAGCGACAACCCGGCTCGCAGCGTCGCGGCCATGGCCGAGTCGGTGTTCTCAGCGTCGCCTCCCCAGTGGAGCGGGTAGCGTTGACTGCCGGCCCATGCGCTTCGGGCCCAGATGATCGACTCGCCGGTCGTTTCGCGGGTGAGTTCGGCGACAGTCTTGTTGTATCGCAACGGGTACAGGTTGTGCTCGTACCAGCCCGTCCGCCCCGAAGCATAGACCCCAGCCAGAGGGGCGTCCTCGCCGAAGTCGACCTTCACCGCCCCGACGCCCAATTTCAGCAACCCGGCGATTTTGTCCCGATACCAGGCAACCGCGCCCGGATTGCTGAAGTCGAGCACCGCGTCGAGCGCCGCGACCGATTCGCCCGCCCCGCGAACCGCGTAGCCGTTCTCGACGATCTCGCGGTAGAGCGAGTTTTTGCGCGTGAAATACGGCAACTGCCACAGGCTGATGCGGAATCCCTGTTCGCGCAGGTCGGCGATCATTTGCCGCGGGTCGTCGAAACGCGACGGCGAGAACCGATAATCGCATTGCCAATCGGTTTCAAACCAGCCGGTGTCGAGATGGATCACGTCGCAGGGGATTCGATCCTTGCGCAGCCGCGCAGCGACCGCGCGGACTTCCGCCTCGCTCTTGTAAGTGATCCGGCTCATCCATAAGCCGAACGACCACAGCGGCGGGGTCGGACTGCGGCCGGTGACCGCCGTGTACTCGGTGAGGATCTGCTTGGGCGTGCCGACGAATACGAACAGGTCCAAGTTCTCGTCGCCGGTCGAGACGACGGCCGCCTCGTCGAAGTCATGGCCGAAGTCGCAGGTCGTCGGGGCGCTGGTATGGACGAACATTCCGTAGCCGCGACTGGACATGAAGAACGGGATCGGTTTGTACATCCGCTGCGACTGGGCGCCCATGCCGTCGCGCGTGACGAGGTGAACGACCTGCCCCCGTTTGTTGAACCGCGTGAACGATTCGCCGCAGCCGAAGAGCATTTCGTCGGGAGCGAGCTGCAGCGCGGCGGCGACGCTACGGCCCAAATCGCGAGAGCGGCGAATGAACGAAAACGGAACGGGGGCGGAATACGTCGGCGGGTCGTCGAGCGTCCGCGTCCGCGTGACGAGTCGACCGTCGGCGTCGTAGATTTCGATCCGCCACGGGTTGCGCCGCAGGCGGACCTCCGCGGCCGCGCTGCGGAAGACGAACGCGTCCTCCTGCTCGATCGCGGTCCAGGAGGCGTCGCGCGCCGGAGGCCGGGCCAACATCAGCGACTGGTCGTCGCCTTCCGCTCCCACGGGTCCGTCGGCGCGCGTTGCGAATCGCAACCGAATCGCCCGAGGCGAGACGAACGTCACCGAGAACGGCAACGAGGGATCGCGCTGGTATTCGCTGGCGGGGAACTCGTTGGCGTCGGCGCGGGCGTAGGCGACGTCGACCTTGCCGAACGACATGTTCGAGCGACGCACGTAGCGGTCCCACCGGAGCAGGCCTTCGCCCGAAGCGAGATCGAGCGCCTCGACGGCCGCGGGCACAAAATGCACGGCCGTCGGGTCGCGAAAGTCTTCGCTCGCATCAATGGCGCCGCCGGCAGCGGCGGGCGAGGCCCCCGACGCTGCGTGCGGAGACAAAAAAAACAGGATGGCAACAGCAAGCGACGACGGGCGATTGGACATGAGCGTATGAGACTCGGCCAGCCGAGTCGTTCCAGGAGAAGCGGGAAAGGCCTCAGCGTCGGAGAGGCGTCATCAACGAGAACTTCGAGTCGAGGGTCTGGAGTCGAGGGATTCGAACGCGCGATCCCGCAAGTCGGGAATCGCCGTGGCCGACGGCGGTACGCCGCGCGGCTTGATGAACGGCCTGCGGGGAAGAGAAGCTGGAGGACGAACTGCCGTGAGAAATCATGGCAAGACTCAGATTCCATCAAACTGCAACCGGTGTCAGTTGTCAAGGCGCGCGCTTGGTCATTGGGCGTTGGAGGCCGAGAAAAATAGCCATTGCCGCCTGGGTGCGTTTCGCCACCGATGGCCTTTCCCTGGGGCGGCATCCCGGACCCCGGCGACATCGTTAGGCTCGTCCAAACCGCGGGATGAACTTCGGAGGCGCCCCCCTAGCCGCCGTTTGGGTCGCGGGGAGCGGCGGGCATCGTAAAAATTGACGCCGCCGGGGGCGGGGTCTAGACTGCAGCCGCAGGGTGAAAACGCCCGCACCTGTTCTCTTCTCTCAGCTTGCCAGGTTTGACGTCATGTCTCAGGTCTTGATTCGCGCCGGGATTCTCTGCGCACTGGCTGTGACGTCGAGTTCGATGAAAGCCGCCCTCGTCGTTGACGGCAGCATCTTCGAGGTGCTCAATTCTTCGGGCACGCGCATTGGGAGCACCGTCGACCATTGGCGCTTCAAGGTCAATAGCCCGGGGGTCGTCACGATCGACGTCCTTTCGTGGGAGGTTGATTTCCAGGATTGGGATTCGGATTTGAATTATTTGGAAGTGTTCGACGTAAACGGCGACGGAGAGATTGCATTCTTCGATTCCGTGATTTGGCTGTTCAACGACGACGGCGTTCTCGACGCGGGGGATGCGATTGCTACCAACGACGATTCCGGCAGCACGTTTGGAGACGGCTCGATCATCACTTACGATTCCTATCTCAGCCTCAATCTCGCTGCAGGAAACTACGTGTTGGCTATTGGCGCGTTCTCCTTGGATGTGAATGAAGCGATTGCCGGGCTCAACAATTCGACCCAATTTCCTTGGACGGCGAACGGCGTGAGCAATCCCACGCCGAATATCGACCACGGCGATTACCGAATCACCTGGACCGGCGATCTGGCCATTACCGGCTCTCCGCACGCGAGCATTCCGGAATCGAGTTCGCTGCTGTGCTGCGGGATCGTGGCCTTGGGGCTGCTGGTCCGAACGTGTTCGAGGAAGCGGCTGGCGATCGGGTTTCCCTTGGTCAGCAACCGTTGAGCCGACCCCGAGATGTGCATCTCGTGCTTTGGCACGGGCCAAAAGACTCGATCTGACAAAGTCTTAGGCCGTACCGGACGTCAATCTCGTGGCTCCGCAAAGAGCGTCGGCCGTTGCGTCACCCTGGGACCATGACCTGCGCTCCGTTGAAACTGGTCCGTGAAGCCAAGATCCGCGATCTGCTCCCCGATGCGAACGCACGGAGGCGGTTCGAGGCGAGTGGGGTCATGGCGCATCGCGGCGAGTTGTTCGTCGTGTTCGACGACGGGACGGCGGTGGCGCGGTTGGCCGCGGATCTTCGCCCCTGCGAGTCGAACGCGCTGGTCGGCACGGCGCCGCTGGATCAGGGCTACGAAGGGATCGCCTTCAACCCTCGCAAACGGCGGTTCTGTCTGCTTGTCGAGAGCGTCCCCGTCGACAAGGGGGGCGGCGTCCACCAGGCCGAGATTGTCGAGTACAGCGCCGCCCTCAAATTCGTGAGGCGGCGCCCGCTCGAGTTCATCTTCGAGTCGCGCAACAAAGGGTTCGAGGCGCTCGCCTTCGTGCGCCGGGGAAACAGCGACTACGCCCTGGCCCTTTGCGAGGGCAACAAGTGCTGCGGCGGCAAGCGCGGCCGGCAGCCGGGGGGCGGACGGATTCAGCTCTTCGAGAAGAAACGGACCAAGTGGGCCCACGTCGGGACCGTGAAGCTGCCCAAGTCGTTGCCGTTCGTCGACTTCTCGGGGATGAGCCACGCCGAGGGGCGCCTTGCCGTCGTCTCGCAGGAGAACTCGCAGTTGTGGGTCGGCGCGTTCCAGGAGTCGACGTGGCAGTGGCGCGACGAGGGACGAATGTACGAGTTTCCGCGATCCCCCCAGGGCAAGATCCGCTACGGCAACATCGAGGGGGTCGCCTGGATCGGCAAACGCCGGATCGTCGCGGTTTCCGATCGGCGCAAGCGGGACCAACCCCGGCGGTGCGCGGCGCAGGACCAGTCGATCCACGTCTTCGAACTGCCCCGCTCACGATCGGCCGGCGCGGGCGGAGCGTGAGGTCCCGATTCCGCGTTCTGCTTGGCTCCAGCGAGTCGGACTTTTGCTTCGACCGTCCTGGCCGAACGGACAGAAGTCGAGCTGCGCTCCTGCTATAATGCTTCCTTGGACGGCGTCGAGCGTCTTTTCGTCGAGTGCGTCCCCCCTCGGAGCGATTCGCCTCGTCGCCATGGATTCTCTGTTAACGGCCTTGATGGTCTTTGCCGGCGTTGCGATCCTCCTCTGGACGGCCGGGGCGATTTACTTCGATCTCGTCGGGGCGTCGACGTCGGGCAGATTGGCGGCGATCGCGTGGGTCGGCGCCTGGTTGGCCGCGTTCGCGCTATGGCAGCCCCCGGGGCGGCCGTTGCTGCTGCTGGCGGCGGCGTTCGTCGCGCTGGTCGCGTGGTGGTTCCGCCAACGACCGTCGCAACAGCGAAACTGGGATCCCCACTTCGCCCGCGTCGCACGGGCCGCGGTCGACCGCGATCTCGTGACGATCGAGAACGTCCGCAATTCCGAGTACCACGGTCTGGGAGACGCGACGGCCCGGTTCGAGACGCGCTGTTATCGGCTCTCCGAGTTGTGCGGGATCGACGCCTTGATACTCGCCTGGGGCTCGCCCTGGATGAGCCATCCCATGTTCGTGTTCGATTTCGGCCCTGACGGCCGGCTTTGCATTTCGGTCGAGGTCCGCTATCGCGTCGGACAGAAGTTCAGTCTCCTGCGGAGTCTCTATCGGCAGCAGGAGCTCGCGTACGTCCTCGCCGACGAGCGCGACGCGATCCTTCGCCGGACGAAGTTTCTGGCGGGGCACGACCTGTTTCTCTACAAGCTTCAGGCGGACGATCTGGCGATGCGGCAGTTCTTCTTGGAATACCTCGTCGCCGTCAATCGGTTGGCCGTCGAGCCGCGGTGGTACCACGGGCTGACGACCAATTGCACGACCAGCGTTTACGCCCAGGGCCGGGGGCACATCCGCTGGAGCTGGCGAATGCTCCTCAACGGCCGGCTCGACGAGCTGCTTTACGAGCGAGGACTCTTCGATCGACGGTTGCCGTTTGCGCGTCTGAAGGAACTGAGCCGAATCAACGACGTTGCGAACGAGGCTCCGACCGACGGGTTCGGCGATTATTTGCGCAGTCGCGTGCCGGGCTACGCCCAGACGGCCTCGACGGCAGCCGACGGGAAGGGGTCTAGCAGTCGGTTGCAATAGGGGACAGGCTCGCTCGCGGAGCGCCGCTGTCAGGGAGGCGGTATCGGTCCGCGAGCCAGCCCCCTCTTTCAACGGCCGGTGCGCGAAGGCTCAAGCGACGTATCCCGTGCTCGACCCGATCCAGCCGCCAGTCGCCATTGGAATCACTGCCGGCAAATCTTAGACTTCAAGAGCGGCAGCGAGCGACTTGATGCAGTGCTCGCAGAGACGCGCACCGCCCGCAGCGGGGTTCTGGCTCGCTGGACCGTCGTTTGCCCCTGCTCGGCGCCATGCCCAAGTCGTTTGGATTCTGGACATTGTCGTTCCTGGTCGTCGCCAACATGATTGGCGCCGGGGTGTTCACGACGTCCGGTTTTAGCTTGCGCGATCTCGGGACTCCGCAAGCGGTCGTGTGGGCGTGGGCGATCGGGGGGAGCGTCGCGCTGGCCGGCGCGACGAGTTACGGCCTGCTCGTACGAGCGATGCCCGAGTCGGGCGGGGAGTACCTGTTTCTCTCGCGGGCTGCTCACCCCGTGTTCGGCTTTATCGCCGGATGGGTGTCGCTGATCGCCGGGTTCTCCGGGGCCATTGCTTTCGCGGCCACGGCGTTCGAAGGCTATGCGTTGCCAAAAGAGTTTCGTCCCGCGTGGCTTCCCGAGCGATCGGTCGCCGTTGCGATCATTGTGCTGGCGGGTTTGTTCCACGGGGTGCAAGTGCGAGTCGGGGCGCTCGTCCAGAACGTGCTGGTGGCGCTCAAGCTCGTGCTGCTGGCGGCGATTCTGACGTTTGCCGCATCGCACTTGCCCGGCGGGGAGCCGGCGCGCGGAAAGCCGGTCGACTCCGGACTGTCGGGCTGGGGGCTCGCCTCCGCGCTGGCTACGAGTCTCGTCTGGATTTCGTTGAGCTACTCGGGGTTCAACGCCGCGGTCTACGTGGCCGACGAGGTGCGCGACGCCCGCCGCGTCGTGCCGCGGGCCCTGCTCGCCGGAACCTTGGCCGTGACCGTGCTGTACGTCCTGCTCAATGCGGCGTTCGTTTTCTCGGCCCCGCCAGAGCAGCTCGCCGGCATGGCCGACGTGGCGGCGATTGCGGCCCGGGCGGTGGGGGGCCCCTCGTTCGAGGCGTTCGTGCGCGGGACGATCGCCTTGTGCCTGCTGACGTCGGTGTTCAGCATGCTGATGGCCGCGCCCCGCGTGTACGCGAAGATGGCCGGCGACGGCTTGCTGCCGGCCTGTCTGCGGTTCGACGGAGCCGCTCCCCGTGCGGCGACGCTGGTGCAGGCGGCGCTGGCGATGGGATTGGTTTGGGCGTCGACGCTGCAGGGGCTGTTGTCGTACCTGGGGCTGACGTTGTCGTTGTCCGCGGCGGGGTCGGCCTGTTGCCTGTTTCTGCCGAGCGTGCGCACCAAACCGTTGTGCCATCCCGTACATCTGGCGCCGGCGTTCTACGTGACGGCGACGCTCGCGGCTGCGGCGATCATGACCTGCTTCGATCCGCGGCAACTTGTGGGCACGGGGCTGACGTTCGCCGCGGGGGCGGCCGCCTACGCGGCAAGGCGACGAGTCGTCCCACGCGACCAGCGGCTGCGATCGTTGCTCAGCCCGGGCGCTGTCGCTGGCCCCGGCACTTCGGCATCGGATGCCGCGAAGTCGGAGTGACCTTCCTCGCGACCATGCGGAGCGGCACGTTCCGGCGGTCGTCTGCGATCAGTTCCTGTGCGGGGCGTTCGGCATTACGTCGGCCATCCAGGAGCGGTCGCGCCCGTTCCTGGCCTGCGGGCTGCTGGCGACCCTCTGCCCATTGGTGGCGCTTATGCTGCGGCCCCCTCGGCTGCGGCAGATCCGCCTGAGCGAGACCTCGCCGGTGCGCCGGCGGCTCGTCGCAGTGCGTTTTTGAGCGATTTGCATTGCAAAATCTGTTCGTTGTGAAAGCTGCAATCCCAGTCGATAATTGAAGAGTGCAAGCCTGCTGCGGAAAATCGGGCCGTTCCTCAGGCGGGGCCGCCTTTGATCGCAACGGCTCGCTTGTTCCTTGACGCCTCGTGCATTCGCACCGAGGCGAGGTTCCCGCCACGGCGGCGATCGCCCCGGGCGACGTCCCTCGTCCTGCGTGACTCCTATTTCTAATTCTTGATTAGCAGGACTGCGGGGCGGCCCCATTCGGCGTCGCGACGGTCGCTCAACTTTCAGAGACGTTTCATGCCCCAGCACCATGTTTGCCGACTCCTCGGGGCGTTCGCGACGTTCGTCGTCGCGAATTTGATCTTTGCCGTCCCGGGCTTGGCCCAGATCAAGGCCTTTCCGCAGGCCGAGGGCTTCGGCGCCGCCGCCTTGGGGGGCCGCGGGGGCGACGTCTACCGCGTGACGAACCTTAACGACAGCGGCGTCGGCAGTTTGCGGTACGGGCTCGAGAACTCTCCGTCGGCCGGGCGCACGATCGTGTTCGACGTCGGCGGGTGGATCCAACTCAACAGCAAGCTGGGGCTCACCCGCAATCGCATCACGATCGCCGGACACACGGCGCCCGGGGGGATCGGCGTCCGGGGGGCGCAGTTTTCCGTCGGCGGGGACGACGTGGTCATTCGCCACATGCGATTTCGCCCCGGCAAGGCCGCCGGCAGCGACCACGACTCGATCAACACCAACGAAAACGCCCAGCGCGTCATCTACGACCACATCTCGGCCGAGTTCAGCACCGACGGCGGGTTCGACCTGCAAGCGGATCAGGTGACCTTGCAATACAGTTCGGTGTCGTTCGGGCTATTGACCCATTCGACCGGCGGGCTGATTCAATCCCCCTCCGGCGGGGCCGCGGGGAAGCTGTCGTTTCATCACAACATGTTCGCCCACAACCAAACGCGCAATCCCAAGGCCCGTTCCGAGTTGATCGATTGGCGCGACAACGTCATCTACAACTACCATAACGGGTTTCTCGCCGGCGAGTCGGAGACCGACGTCAACCCGAACTGGCGGGCGAACTTCGACGGCAACACTTACATCTCGAACGTCGGCGGCAACGCCGGCAGCGGCGGCCGGCCGATGATGACCGGCGGCCGGACCCAGAACTACGACCTGTGGTACGGCGTGAACGCCCTGGACCGCGACAGCGACGCGCAAGACGACCCGATCGTGTACGCCCGCGCCCAGGCGCAGGCCAACCAGCAGATCGTCAGCAGCGCCTACAACTGGTTCGCCGATCCGTTTGACGTCGGCGTCGCCGAGGTGTGGCAGAACGGCAGTCCCGGGGCGGCGTACACGCGCGTGCTCGAGGAGTTCGGCGCGACGCCCTGGGCGCGCGACGCGGTCAATCAACTGATCCACGATCAAGTGCTCAGCCGCACCGGCGTGCGGATCACCCGCGAGAGCGACCTGGGCCTCCCCAACGCCGGGTATCCGAATCTCAACCCGCTCAATCTGTCGGCCCCGCTCGATTCCGACGGCGACGGCATCCCCGACGCCTGGGAGATCAAGCACGGACTCAATCCGTTGGTCGCCAGCAACAACGGCGACTTCGACGGGGACGGCTACACGAACCTGGAGGAGTACCTCAACGATCTCGGGGCCTTCAAGGCGATCGGGCCCCTCGAGTTCGACGGCACGGGCCGCTACGCCGACTGGGGCAACTGGACCCGCCGTTGGGAGCCGTCGCGGCTTGACGACGTTTACATCCCGACCGGCACGGCCGTGGTCGACGCCGTCGGTCAGAAGGCGGGGCTCTTGCGGGTCGGCTCCAAGGCGGGCGACGCGGGCGCGCTGGCCGTCACGAGCGGGTGGATTGAGATCACTTCGGACTTGCAAGTGGGAGTTAGCGGCAGCGGCGTCGTCAACCAGACGGGCGGCGAGGTCCGCGTCCTCACGGGGGGCGTCTCGCTCACGGGGGGAAACTACAACCTCTCCGGCGGCTCGCTCGTCGCGCCGCAGGTGACGCAGTCTCCCGCGGGGAGCCTCAATCTCACTGGCGGTCGCCTGAGCGCCGGAACGATTCACGGCGACGTCGTCAACAACGGCTCGACGATCGCCCCCGGGGCGAGCCTGGGGTTGACCACCGTCAACGGCAATCTCACTCTCGCCAGCGGCCGTCTGGAAATCGAAATCGCCGGCACGGGCCTCGGGCAGTTCGATCGCATCGCCGTGACGGGCGCCCTCGCCGCCGGCGGCGTTCTCGACGTCAACTTCCTTGGCGGCTTCTCGCCGCAGGCGGGCGCATCGTTCGACCTCCTCGACTTCGCCAGCGCCAGTGGAGCCTTCACCCTCGACTTGCCCGCGCTGGCCCCGGGGTTGGCGTGGAACAGCTCGGCTTTGCTCGCCACGGGAGTCCTCTCCGTACAGGCCGCCGCCCTGGAACCGGCGGACTTCGACCAGAACGGCGTCATCAACGGGGTCGATCTCGGCGTGTGGCGCGCCGGATTCGGCGCCACCGGGCAGACGAGCAACAGCGCCGGCGACGCCAACGGCGACGGACGCGTCGACGGCGCCGATTTTCTTGTCTGGCAACGGGCGCTGGGCTCGGGCAGCTTCGCCGCGGCCGTCCCCGAACTGGCCGGCGACGTGCTGGCGGCCCTCGGCGGCGCCGTCGGGCTCCTCGTTCGCGGTTGGTTGACGACGCGCACGAGTCGCCCGAGCGCGTCGCTCACGCCTTGACGCCGTCAAGGGGCAGCGTGAATTGCTGCTGGTCGTCGGTCTTGAACGCACGGGTCGAGGGGCTGTAGGTCCGCACCAGGATCGACTTGTCGTCCGGCGGGAACTCCAGCAGCCGCAGATATCCCTCGCCGCCGTCGGCGCGATTCTGGTAGTTGGCGAGCAGTTGGTGGACCAAGTTGCCCCCGTCCCCTCGGCTGGCCAGCCGGCCGGCGCCGTCTTCGAGCACATGGCCGTTGAGCGTCAACAGAAAGTTCGCTCGACGACGCACGAGCCGCTGCCACAATTGCTCGCCGTCGTGACACCCGCCGCTCTTGCAGTTGCCGTAGACGTGCGGGTTCCAGTGCTGCGCGGTCCCTTTCGCCTGCCAGTCGTACCGCGTGTCGTCGTAGTACAAGTAAGCGTGCGTCGCGAGGATCAGTCGACAGTCGCCGTGCTTGTCGGCGACGTCGTTGGCCCAGGCGACCGTCGCCTCGCGCGGTCCCCATTCCAGCGCGAGAACGAGGTGCCGCCGCCCCCCCGCCTCGAAGACGTGGTAGCTGTTTTCCAGGCGTCCGGGCTCCATGACCCCGCCGAACGTCGGCCACCGAGCGCAGGCCTCGGCGGCAAAGTAGTCGTTGAGCAGCGTCGTCCGATCGTTGGCTGAACCCCCTTGTCCGTAATCGTGATTGCCGGGCGACAGCGAGTAAGGGACGACGCCGTCCAGAAGTTGCATGGCCGCTTGGGCGACCTTCCACTGTTCGTGGAGGTTGTCGTTGACGATGTCCCCCTCGTGAATCACGTACTTGATGTTCAGCCGCTCGGCGTTCTCGGCGATCCACCGGGTTTGATTGAAGAAGTGCCGATGCCACTCGGGCCGCGTCGTGTAGATCTGCGTGTCCGGCAACACGGCCAGCATGAACGAATCGGGATGCGTAAGCTCGACGGTCTCGCCGCGATCCGCCGCGTCGGACTCGCCGCGACAGATTCCGCCGACCAGCGGGGCCGCCAGAGGGACGGTCGCCGCGTAGCCGAGAAAGCGCCTGCGATTCATGGTCGTTTCTCCGTCGTTGCGAGTATTCGAACCAAGACGAAACGCCCGACCTGCGGTCGCAACTCGACGACGGCCATTCTGGCGCGGCGGCCGGTCGACGCCAATCGCTGTTCGACGACGTCGAGTCGCGAGCGAGCCGGTCTTATTCGCCCGGCGCTTGCTTTTCCGTCGGCCGGGGCACCTTGATTTCAATCGGCAGGACGTCGGTCGAGACGACCAGCGGCGTGGTCGACGCGTGGGCGTAATCCTTGGGAACGAGCAGCTTACCCTGGGCGTCGGTCGCGTAGTAAATGGCGACTTTGTGTTTTCCCGGGATGAGGCCGTCGCCGGGGCGGTAACTGGTGGCGCTCGAAAAGTCGCCCGCAGCGTTGACCACGGCCTCGGCCGGCCGCGGATGGGCGCCGTTCCGCGGTTCGACGTCCTGAACGGCAAACCCCAGGCGAATGCCGCTGGCGGGGATCGGCTGCCCGTCCTCGTAAGTCAGCCGACCGCTGACCGGGATGTATTGGAACGGCGCCTGGGGACCGCAGCCCAGGGCGGCCAGAACGCACACAAGACTCAAACGATGCATCACGCCTTCCAGACGAGTAGCGGGGCGGAGCGCGGAGCGGCTCACGATCAGGGGACTTCGAACGTCATGCCGTCGGCGGAGATGTTCAGCCGCTGCCAAACTCCCAACGAGCTGGGGGACGGGGGGGCCGTTCTGCCGACGAAGGCTTCGTACACGATCGGCCCCGAGTCGACGAAGTCAGTGATGAAGCGTACGCTTGCGTCGGCCAATGCGACGAAAGCCCCGCCCACGTGGACGCTGCGAATCACCGACTGGCCGCTGTCGACGGAGGCGGCGTCCATGCATTCGTTGATCAAAGTCGCGGCGCCCAGCTCGTCTTTCACGGCCTGGATTCCGTACGTGTCGTCGACGCCGGTCTTGCAGTCGTTGGGCTGAGTGGCGCCGTTCCAAGCATGCCGGCAGTGGAAATTCGAGCCGCACATTCCCATCGCCCAGACGCCGCGGCGGTCGAATCGGTGCAAGCCGACGCGCATTTCGCCGAGCATGATCGTGTTGGTGGTCCCGTCGGAGATCCGCCTCAGGCTCCACTTGGTCGTCGTCGGGCTGGAGACGATTCCCATGCCGACGTTGAAGTCGATCATCGTCGGCAGATCGTTCCCGCCGGAGCCCGCCCGCACGCCGGCGGCCTGCCGGTTCAGGTCCGAGTTCGGCCAGAACTGGAAGCCGTTGAGTCCGTAGTTGCCCCGGGCCCAATTCGTCCCTTCGATCGCGCCCTCGAACGGTTCGTTGAACCCCGCGTCGCTCGGGCATCGCATCACCGCCAGCGGCGTGCCGCGCGGCACGGCGTTCACCGCGTCCGAAAGGCGGGTCGTCGCGTTGATCATGAACGAGTCGAACAGGGCCTGTTGCTCCAGGTACGGCAAGACGTCGACGGCCCAGGAGCCGAAGAGCCGCTGCGGATAGAGGGGCTCCATCGCCAAGTCAGGCAACGTCACCGGCGGAGGGAGATGCCCCTTGGCGTCGTTGAAATGGACGACCGCCAGGGCGACGTTCTTCAAGTTGACCATGCACTGGGAACGCCGCGCCGCCTCGCGGGCCGATTGAATCGCCGGCAGGAGCAACGCCACCAGCGTGCCGATGATCGCGATGACGACCAGCAGTTCCACAAGCGTAAATCCGGCACGCTTCTTTCTCGACCCACGGCAGGTCATGATCGGCGTCCTCGCAGTCCGTTGATTTGTTGGGTCCGTCGTTTTCATGCCGGCAAGCAGCCAGGCCGACCTCCACGGAACATCGCCGTGGGAGCCGACTCGTCATTGTCGGCGTCGCTTGCGTCGCGCGAGGATCGCCGCCGTCCCCGCGGCGGCGATCGCCCAGGCGCTCGGCTCAGGCACGGCAGACGCCGCTGCGACCGACAGGGCGCTGTTGCCGAATTGGCGTTGCCAGACGAGGAAGTCGCTGCCGTTAGTCAGGAGATCGTCGTCGGCGTCGCCCGCGCCGGTCGTTCCGTACGCGCTCTGCCAAATCGCCAAGTCGTCGCCGTCGACGGCCAGGTCTCCGTTGAAGTCGGCGTCCAGCGCGATGCGGGTCAGCAAGCGAAAGTTGTCGATCTGATAGACGGCGCCCGCGTCAGTGCTGGTGCTAATGCCGATTTCCAGCTCCGTCGTTCCCACAAGCAATCCGTCGACGGCAAGGTTCTTCGTGCCTCCGCCCGGGGCCTCGTTGAACGCCGAGAGGGGGATCTGCATCGTTCGCCGCGTGCCGGGGAGAGCGCCGTTGATGTTGAAGTTCGGCGCGGCCGCTTGGTAGAACGCTCCCGTGCTGTCGGCAAAATGGACGGCGAAATTCGTAAACGAGGGATTGAGCGGAAACTGATCCTCGTACGTAACGTCGAACGCCACGAACTCGGCGCCGTTGATCTTTGCGACCAAGTCGTCAATCTGACCTTGAACTCCCGGCGTCAGCGTTTCGGACAGGCCGAACTGGCTTCCCCAGGTGAATCCGCTCGGCAACGATCGCCGGTCGATCTGCAACGCGTACGAGCCGTCGCTGGCTCCGGTCGTCGTGATCGAATGGACGTGTCCTGGCTGCAGCGTCGCGCCCGGGGGAGGCGAAGGAACGTCGACGGTCGTCACCCACCCCTCAAAGCGTTCGTCGACCCCAGGGGTCGCGGGATTGTCGGGCGTTTCCCAGGAGAACAACGTGTCGGACTTGTAGGTCGGCACGCCGAGCATGCGAAAGTTGTCAAACGCGTAGCTCAGGGAACCGGTGACGCCGCTGCTCGACTGAAACCCGAAGCTGAAGAAGGTCGAGGCGTTGGAGAGCGTCAGTCCGCGGGGAGTTCCCTCGGGCGTGGCGGCCAAATCGGCGCCCATGGGAATCACGGCGCGATACGTCCCTCCCCCCAGCGAGGTCAAGGTCACCCCGTCTTCAAGAGACGACACGTCCAAGGACGGATACGTGGAGCCGACGTTGCCCACGATGAACCGCCCCGTCCCGTATTGCCGAAAACCGCCTCCCCCGGCCGTGCTGCTGTTGACCCACACGCCGATCTGCAAGTAGGGGTTCGTTTCGGCGTTCGTGACGCCAGACAGGTCGGGCGTGAAGTCGAATTGGATCTTAGGATGCTTGCCTTGCGCGATCATCGCGGCGGCTTGCTGGAAAACGAGGAACGTCTCCTGAAAGCCCGCGGTTGCGGAATTGAAGGTGGGAACGATTGCGATATTGTTGACGAAGCCGCCCGGAATATTGCCGACCAGCAGCGCGTGCGACCCGTCGGTCGCGCCGACGGTCGTCTGAGACAAGGTCACTCCCGCGACCGTGTTCGCGGTCCAGCCGTCCGTGCCGTCTTCAAAGGACCACAGAACGACGCCGTGGGCGACGCCGGAGACGCTTGCGCCGCAAACCGCCAGGACGATCGTTGCGAGGCCAAACGTGCGCCGCCGGAGACTCATGGCCTCTCGTCGCTGTGCTTTCTTGCCCTCTCGCATCACGGTGATTCCTCTGTTCGTGTTGGGCGATCGATGGGGGAGACGTCGGAGGACGAGTCGACTGTCCGGCGGGAGCATGCAACATCGCTCGGGCAGGCGACGTTGAACGGCAAACAGCGTCTCGTCGACGAGGAATGAATCGAATCTTGCGCCGACGTTGGCGGGAGTTCCGCGAACGTCGGCGCTCGGCGATTCGACGAGCTCGAACGGGACGTCTGGCTCAGGCCTGGAACCGACGCCGCACGATCGCGATCCCGGCCAGCGACGCGAACGTCAAGACCAGTGCGCTCGGTTCGGGGATGTTGTTGAATTGAATGTTGTCGATGGCGACGTCCACCGTGCCTTGCCAACCGCCGTTGGTCTGAAACGCCAGGGTGTAGAACGTCGACGCGGGGCTGAGCGACAGCGACTTGCCGATGCCGGTCGGGATTTCGAAACGATATTGGTTCGGCCCGAGCGTCGTCATCGTGACGCCGTCGTTGGTCGCCGCGACGCCGAGACCGAGCGGGGAGTTCGTGTTGCCGGTGACGAAGGCGCCCGTTCCATACTGCCGAAATCCGCCGACGGAGCCGACCGTATTGCTGTTGAACAGCGGGCTGATTTGGAAAAACCCGTTGGCCGTCACGTTCGAGAAGTCGAAGGTCAGGTCGAACTGGAGCGTCGGGTGGAGTCCCGCCGCCATCGCCGACCCGGCTTGGCTGAAGATCGGGTAGACCGCCGTGAATTCCGCCGTCGCCGCGTTGAACTGCGGCGTCCGGGCGGGGTACTGCTTGGTCCCCGGCGTCAAGTTGTCGATGAGCAGAGCCTGCGTCCCGCCGGTTGCGCCGAACGCCGAAGTCGTCGTCGTGGCGACTCCCGCAGTCGCAAACCACCCTTCCAGTCCTGTTTCAAACGAGGCGATCAGCGCACCGCTGGCGCTGAACGGTAAGCACCCGATCGCCCACGCCGTCAGCGCAGAGCGAATCGCCGAGTTGCCGCCAAACCACAGTTTCATGAGACGCCTCCGTCAATCAGGGGTGAAAAGCCAATCGCCAGAATCGAAGAGCTCGATGCAACCCCGGCGGCTTTCCGCGGGCAGAAGACGATTGCTGTCGCCGTCAAACCAGACAGTCCGGTCGTTGCATCCGGTCGTGAAAGGTCGTAATCGTCCCGCGATGTCGCACAGAATCGAGAAGTCGTTGACTTAGCCGATCGGTTTGCCGCTTGCTTGAAACTGTGCACGAGCATGACGCCGCATCAGCCGCAAACACGCAATCGCCGACATGCCGCAAACAAATCACTCCGCCCGAGGGTTGCACTGGACAGGCACGGCCGGACGGCTGCACGCAAGACTGCCTGAATCTCGTGCAGCGGGCGCGGACGCCAGTTTCCCTCGCCTTATTGCTGCTACTGTTCGTGGCACGGCGCCGTGATCGCGCAGCAACGTTTCGGCAGAGAAGGCCCTTTCTAGTGCGTTCCCGAGGAGAAGTGAGACAAGCGCCGCAGCAAGATTCGTTGGTCGCCGGACTGTTCGAAAATCCGCACGACTTTCCCCATTCTTGTTTCAAAAACGGCTAAGTCAAGTACTTTCGCAAGGCGTTTTAAGCGTTTATGTGAAAAGTCTGGCTGTCGTGAGAAAAAGAGCAGAATCTCCTAAAAGCGCAAATCGCTAGCGCCGGCACGCATTGGGTGCCCCCTGAAAGTCGCGTTCCCAGAGAACAACGCGCGGGAAGCGGGCCGTCGAAGGCCGCGCCGCAGGCAATGCGCCCCCGGCGCTTTGGCGGCGATCGCGATTCAAGTTGGATTCGTCGCGTGGTCGGGCTTCGCCTTGCCGCGGCGAACGCTCACCAAGTTTCCCAAAACGCTTCAGACAAGATATCGGACTTGAGACTCGACGAAGCGTGTACCTTGCGAGCTGCGCGAATCGAGAGGACTTCGTCATGGTCCGACAGGGACGCGTCCTGATCATCCCATCGCGGTCGCGGGGCGGTCGCCCAGGAGGTGCGCTCCAGGCGGTTGACCGCGAAGGCCGCGTCGACGTGCTCGACTTGGAACTGTCGGCGGGGTCGTTCGTGCGTCGGCTGCTCTGAGGACTCCGCGACGAGGAACCAGCGCGGGGAGGTCGCCGAGTCGCCGGCGTCGGCGAGCAGCAGCGGCTCGTTCGCAGGTTCGACCAGCGCCGCCGCGATCGCCAGCGAAACGCTCTCGCCGTAGTTGGCCGCCCAGAGCCCGCGATCGGCGGCGTCGACGTTGCGGTCGCCGTCGGCGTCTCCCGCGGCGGCGGAGCCTTGCAAGGCGGGCGTGCCGAAGCCTCGTTGCCATGCCAGGAAATCGCCGCCGTCGACGCGTCCGTCGCCGGTGAAGTCGCCGACGATTGCGGGCGCCTCGCCGGAGGTTCCGGGCGAGCCGCCGACGTAGTAGCTCGCCCGCCAGTTCGCGGGGTCGGAGGGGTCCCCCAAGGGATCGATGATTTCCAGCGACTTGCCGCCGCCGTCGGCCTCGAGCGGCCAGTCGGCGGCGTCGTCGTAAACGAAGTCCTGCAGCACCTCGCCGAGCGGCCCCAGCAGCGCGATCCGCTCCCCGCCGTTGCTCAGGTTCTGGTCGAAGTATCCCGTGACCGCGACGTTGAGCCCGGGGCCGTAGGCTTGCAGGAAGACGCTCGGCGAGCGGGCGACGACGATCCGCTCGCCGGCTGCGAGCGTGAGTCCCGTCGGGAACGTATAGCCCGTATTCGAGAACTCAGTGATCCGCACCCCGTCGAGACTGATCGGGGACGCGCCGGTGTTTTGCAACTCAATGAACTCGAGATTCTGCGTGTCGGTCACGCCGGGCAGCGACGCCGGGTTGTAGTGGAGCTCGGTGATCCGCAGCGGGAAGGGAACGTCGAGGAGGAACGTCGCGTCGATTTCCGCGCTCCAGTCGTTGGCGACTCCCGCTTGGGCGGCGTCGAACACGCGGGCCCGCACGCGCACCCCTGCGTTGATCGCGAGCGTGGTCGAACCGCCGGGCGCCGCGATCGCGCCGGGCGCCACGCCCCCGCCGGCCGTGCGCGGGTCGCTGCCGTCGAGGGTGTAGTAGAGGATGCCGCCGGCCGGCGAGCCCGCCGGCTTGGCGATCGTCACTTGCGTTTCCGCTGCCACCGTGCCGCCGTAGTTGGTGAAGGTCGGCGCCCCGAGCGTCGTTCTCCATCCGCGATTTGAGAACTGATTGAGGACAATCCCCGTGCGAGCGGGGAAGTAGCTGGTCAGCAGCGAGTTCTGACGAGCGAGCCATTCGGCGCGGGTGTAGGGATTCCCCGCGCCGACCGGGTCGGATGCCGTCGTGTGATTGTCGCCCCAGCGGGCGCTCTCGCCGACGATCGCCCGATCGATTTCGTCCATGCGGGCCTGATAGACGCTTGCCGCACCGGCGGGAGTCAGCAGGCCGCCGTTAAAGAAGTGCTTCTGGGCAAGATCGTTGAACCGCAGGCGGAATTCCGTGTTCGCGATCAGGCGCTGGAAGACCTCCGTCGGGCCCCCGGAGTTGTTGAGGTTCGTGCTGTCGCGGTTAACGTCTTTGAGGACGTTCTCGGCGTCCCAACTGTGGTACCGCCATTTCCCCTCGGGGTCGACCCGATTGAACGAGGCGTACCAGTTCTGGTGGGCCCAATCGTCGTTGCCGACGTAGTAGTTGACGAGCATGTAAGCGATGAAATCGTCGACGTCGATCTTCGCGGCGGCGGCCAAGTAGTTGGCGTGGACCGACATGTCCTGCCGCACCAGATTGAGCATCGCCGCGTAGTTCGTCAGCGCCGAACTGGGGTTGTTCACGTCGGTCGAGACGACGGTCGCAGCGTTGTGTTTGATGACGTCGTAATCGTCGTCGTCGCCGCCGAGGTAGGATTCCGCGAAGTGCTCGTCGGGCCGCTCGTGCATGTCGTACAGCCCCCAGTAGAGGCCGTTGACGTAGAGATGCACGAACCGGCTGTGGGGCGCGGCGCCCCCGGCGAGGTTCTGCAGATCGGCGACGTAGGCGTCCTGGACGTACATCGCGCGGGACCGCTGGTCGACGGCGTTGATCGTGCCGCCGTAGGCCCAGGTGTAGCCCATGTGGGCGTCGAGCACGAACGTGTTGAACTGGACCGCAGCGCCGGCGTCCCGCTCGCCGTTCGTGTAGACCGTCGCGTCCAGTTTTTCGGGGCCGTAGGGCTCGGTGAACTTCACGCGCATCGACAGCTTGTCCATCTTCCAGCGGTCGTCGCTCGTGCCGCCTTGGATCTCGATCCCCGCGTTGATCTGGAACTGATTCGTCCCGTCGGCGGTGATGTACTCCATCGAGACGGCCCGCTCGATCTCCGAGGCCGTCGGGTAGATGCCCTGGCCCCCGCCGCCGAACCAGTCGTTCCACGGCATGACGAGCGAGACCGTGGGGACGGCCTGAAGATCGTTCTTGATCGTGCCGGAGTAGAGCGGATTGTTGACGACGTCGGGGTCCATGGCCCAATCGGGGCCGGCGTACCCCCAGTTGGCCACCGGCGGCAGCCCCGCCCCCGATTGTTGAATCACGTCGTCGAGAAAAATGTACGTCTGGGTGTCGACGTTCGTCGGGGTGAAGCCGGTCTTGAAGGCGGCGGCCCGCAGCGTGGTGGTCTTGTTGATCAGCGGCGGATTGGCCGGGTTGTAGATCAAGCCCGTGGTCGCCGTCGGGACGCTGCCGTCGGTCGTGTAGCGGATCTCGGCGCCTGAGGTGGCTGACGTGATCGCGACCGTGAACGGGGCGGAGTAGAAGCCGCGGTCGACCGAGAATTTCGTGTCGGCCACGATCCCCAGCGTCCCCTCTTGGTTGGCCCCGCCCGGGGACGGCGCGACCATGTAACCGGTCACAGCCGTGCTGAATCGCGTGGCCACCAACAGCGGCGCAATCAAGAAGTCGCTGCTCGAGGCCGGGCGGTTCAGGCCGTGAATGGCCAGCATGTTCTCGCCGGCGACCAGCAGGTGGCGATACGCGCTCAGGTCGAGTTCTTCGTAGACAACGGCCAGATTGTCGGAGTGAAATTGCGTAGCGATCGAATCGTAGCTTAAGGTCGCCGGGGCGTTCCGCTGCCCCGCCGCCGCCGGAAGCAGCGTTCCGTTGAGATAGACGGCGAACCCGTCGTCGTACCTCATCCGCAGGACGAGCGCCGTGACGTCGTCCGGATTGACGACCGGAAACCCGTACCGGAGATACGCCGACCCCCGCACGTTGTACATCTGCGGGCCGACGTCGACATTGAAGTACGGCAGATACGTCGTGTCGTTGTCGTAACCGACCCCTCCGACGCCGCTCAGCCAGCTCGAGTCGTCGAAGCCGGGGACGTACCACGTCGTCGATGTGCCGGCGTCGGGGACGAGCGCCTTGACCGGCGCCTGATCGCCCACCAGATTTTCGTTGATCAGCGCCTGTCCCCCGCGACCGTACGAAATGTCGGCGAGTTGGGCGGGGAACGGATCGAACGCGTCCACGACGGTGACGCCGTCGGGCTGCACAAGCGCGAGATACTCGCCCTCCGAGCTGAGCGCGAAGTTCGTATGGAGATTCTGTCCGGGGACGGCGCGGTCTTTGCCCGAGGCGAACACGACCAAGTATCCGTTCGCCGGAATCTCGACCGCCGGGAAGGTCCACCTCGTCAGATTGTCCTCGTTGTCGGTGAGATGCCAGCCGGCCAAGTCGATCGCCGCGTCGGTCGTATTGCGCAGCTCGATCCAGTCGGCCCGGAAGCCGTCCTCGTCCTGGAGCCCCGACTGGTTGACCGCCAGGAATTCGTTAATCACCACGCCGGTCAGCGCCAGGCGCGGTTCGAGCCGCTCGATGCTGAGCGTGAGGGGAGTCGCGGAGCGCGCCCCGGACGGGCGTCGTGTCAGGCGGTCGATCATCGTGGGTACGTTTAGCGTTTGCAGAGCAGTGTGAGAAGCTGCGAGGTCGTCAGCAGTCGCGGAGGTCGGCCGGCGGAACGGAATGTGAGCGTCGAACCTCGATCAACCTCTTACTATGACTGCCCCCTGCGCGTTCGTCGAGCCGACGGCGCGGGGGCGAGGTCGCTCGGCGAGTTCGCACGCAGCTAGGGTCCCTAGAAGCGCCCCCCTGCAGGATGCTGGAGGATTCGCTGTACGACGCCCTAGGGGCGGCTATGGGCAGCACAGTGCGATATCGCAATCGCGTCAGAAGGGGATGCGTGCGAGATTGCAGCGCGACCCGCGCCGGGAGCGATCAGGCGCCGACGGCGGCAGGGTCTTTGGCGGGGAGCGTCGCAGGGCCCGATGCGCCGGCGGCCGCGACGGACGCCGGCGATCCGGATTCGGCGACCGAAGACATGAAGGAGGCGACAGACTCCCCGGTCGGCGCCAGTTCTCGCACGATCCGATCGATCTCGTCGCTGAGCGGCTCCAAGAACAGGGCAAGCAGTTCCGGATCGAAGTGCTCGCCGGTCGGCGTCGGCGCGCCGAGAATCGTGAGTTTGCCGATCGGCTCGGCGCCATGCCGCAGCGGAAGAACCATCCGCCATGGTTCGTCGGCGGCCGCGGAGTAGTCGTCGCGAACCCGCCAGTTTCCGTAGAACGATTCGTGGAGCCGCGGGATGTTGATGTTCAGCCGCAGGCCGCAGAGGCCATGCTTGGGGGCCGTCTCGCGGAGCGCGGTCCACAGATCGTTCCAGGCCCGGCGACCTTGGATGTTGATCTCGTGGTTCGTGTCGGCGGCGACCACGGCGTTGCGGCGGACGCGCCGCCAGAGCCCGGCCCACCCGGACCGGGCGTGAGAGGCGACCAACTGGGCCTCGGCATGTCCGAAGACCCGCAACGTCGCCAGCCCGACCACGACCAAGGCCACGGCGACCAATCCCGGCCAGTCGTGCCCCGTCGCGTAGCTGGCCGCGGCGCCGGCGCAGGTGACGGCGGTCAGCCCCGCGGCCGCCAGCGCGGTTTGCCGGACCGACAGGCCCCGCAGCAGCAGGGCGTGGTGCAAGTGCCCGCGATCGGGGGCGAAGACGCTCTGCCCCGTCGTGATCCGGCGCACCAACGCGGCGGCCGCATCGAGGATCGGGATCGCACAACCGGCGATCGGCACGATCAGCGCCGCGGCGGCCTGCGTCTTGATCGAGGCGTCGACTGCAACGAACGCCACCACGAGCCCGATCAGCATGCTGCCGGTGTCGCCGAGGTAGATCTTGGCCGGGGCCCAGTTGTAGGGCAAGAAACCCAGCAAGGCCCCCGTCAACGCGAAGCCGACCACGGCCGCTCCCGGGGCGTGCTGGGCGGCGGCGATTCCGGCGACGGTCGCCAAGACGACGCAACCGACCGCGCCCGCGAGGCCGTCGGAACCGTCGATCAGATTGAAGGCATTGATCGCCCCGAGGATGAAGAAGACCGAGAACGGCAGCGCGAGGCTCCCCAGGTCGAAGTCGGCCCCTCCCAGAGAGAAGCTATGGAACTGCGCCCCCCCCGCCGCGAGCAGCGTGGCCGCCAACATTTGGCCGATCAATTTGTAGATGCCCGTGAGCCCGACGAAGTCGTCGATCATCCCCACCAGGATCAACACCGCCGCGGCGGGAAGGAGCCCGCGGGTGAGCGTCGGGCTAAAGCTCGCGCTGCCTTGGCCGATGGCCCACAGCGCGACCGCGCCGGCGGCCAGAGCGATCGCCAACCCGCCCCCCAAGGGGACGGCGCGGGTTTGGTGCTTGCGACAACCGTCCGGCTGGTCGAGGGCGTTCAACCGCGTCGCGACGCGAATAACGACCGGCGTGGCGACCAGCGCAAGGGCGCCGGCGGCGAGCAGGATCGTGAAGTAAGTGGCAAAATCCATAGCCCGGGGAATGCCGGAAACCGTTCGAGGCGAGGGCGACAATCACCGAGCGGAACCTTGGGTCGAAGCCGAGCACGGGGCTCGGCGCCCAGATTCTGCACGCGATCGTGCGCGGGGAGGCGGGGGGTGTCCTGGGTTCGCAACGTCCGCAGTCGCGGCAGAACCGGGGAGAGGCGGGACCGCCGGCAAGGGACGGGCCTCAAGCAGGCTCGTTGCCACTATTGAACTCGAAATCCAGGCCCCGTCAAGCAATTCGCCTTGAACACCCCCAAATCTGCGGGGAGCGTGCCGTTTCGCCCACCGCTCACCGTCCGATCGCTCAACTCCCCCGGTTACTGGGACGCAAGAACGGGGGATTCTCCCCACCTCCCTCAGGGTGGAAATCCTTGAGGCGTCACAGAGTCCACGTAATATTTCAGAAAAATAATTGACCCGGGCGGTGTGAGCGCTTAGGCTCGCATCGGAGTCCGGAAAGTAGGCATTCTGCGCGTAGCGCTGGGTGGACGGTCTTGATCCCCAAGGGGGGCGTCTGCAGCGGCTTTCCTCGGCAGAATTTCGAGCGTTTGTCTTTCCCTGCTACTGTCATAGTTCTCGCAACGATTGAGGGGTCCGCTAATGATCCGTACCAAATTCGTGCCTGCTGCGCTCCGTGCGTGCGCGGCGTTCGCCCTGGTCGCCTTGGCGACTCGCGGCAGTGCACAGACGATCGTCGACGTCGGCGGCTTCGAAGCGGCCTCCGGTTACAGCACAGCGTTCAACCCGATGTTGCCCGGCACTTACGTCGGCCAACTCGAAGGTCAAGTGCCGTTCGCGTCCTATCCGAACGGCACGTGGCAGGTCCCGGTCGGCGGGACCGGCACGAGCACGGCCACGGTGGTCGGCGGGGTCAACTCGCCTCTCGGCCCGGCCGGCACGCAGGCCATCGAGCTTGTGAAGGGCAACGCCGACGCGCGATGGGGCGTTCACAACAGCACGTTCCCCAGCCCGGGCCGCACCCAGATTTGCATCGATTGGGACATGATGGTCCTCGGCCCGGCCGGAACCCCGGGCACGGACTTCGGTCCGTTTTTCGGCGTCGAGAGCTACTACGATCAAGGGGGGCTCCCCTATCCCGTGCACGGCTGGTTGGGGGTCGACGGGACCACCGGCGCCGTGCTGATCGGCGAGGCGGGGACCGGAAACTTCAAGTCGCCCGACGGACTCACGGCCGTCGCTTTCGGCGACTGGAACAGCTTCCGCATCGTCCTGGACTTCCCGACCAACTCGTACGTGTCGTTCCTGAACGGCGTTCAACTCGGCCCGGCCGAGGGCTTTGTCGACGGCGTGATTCCGTTTTTCACGGACGCCCCGCTGGCGGTCCTCGCGGAAGGCACGCCGTGGGCCAACCTGACGGGAACGGCCTACGTCGACAATTTTTCGATCCACGAAGGACTGTTTTGCATCATTCCGGAACCGGGGACGATCGTGCTGGCCGTGTTGGGCCTGACCGGGATCGCCGCCGGGCGACGTCGCTGGGCATAACCCCCGCGACCTGCTACAATGACGCTTGCGAACCGGGAGCGGGTTTCCCCCCGCTCCCGGGCCTCGCATCTTACATCTTCGCAGAGGACACCGATGGTTCACACCACGAAACTCTTGCTCGCCGCGACTTGCATCGCGACCTGCCTGCCGCTCTCGTCCGCGGTCGGTCAGACGCGGGGCCAAGGCCAGCTTTGGCAGTCGATGGTCCCCGGGCGCGCCAAAATCGCCGGCAAGTCGACCGCCCCAGCGCGACGGCTGCTCGCCAATCCGTTTCAGTTGTCGACGATGAGTCAGCTCAGCGCTAACCCGTTTGGGCTCCCGACGCTCGGCGAGCGAAGCATCGGCGGGTTGAGCCTCGACACGGCCGACGCGCCGGTCGCGGCCCCCATCGTCGACTCGGCCGCGCCGATTGTCGCAGCCGAAGCGCCAGTCACAATGAGCACGACGGTCGCCCCGACGACGGGCCCGACGATCGCCCCTGCGTCGGTGATCATCGCCCCCCCGCCGTACCGTCCCCCGCCGCGGAGCCCCTACCGCCCCGCCCCGCGCCCGCCGTTTTAGGCGTTCCCGGAGTCAATGGAATCAAAACACCCAAGGGCCGACGCGAACGCGTCGGCCCTTGGTCGTTTCGGAGTTTTCAACCGCCGGCGAACACGACCAACGGGCTGGCGGCGCATCCGCTCGCAGGCTGGCGCCCGTCGGCGCAGGACGAGCGATCATTCCAGCGTCGCCGCGACGACCTTGGTCGTCCACTCGCGATTGTTGCTGAAGTAACGCCCGCGCATCCAGACGAGCACCGTCCGCCCGTCGCTTCCTTTGGGAACGATCGGTCGCAAGTTGTCGACGGTCGAGTTCGCTGTGAGCGGGGTCCATGACCATGTGGCGCCCCCGTCTGAAGTGACGCCGCGATACAACTCGTAGTGGCGCCGGCCGTCGGCGCGACTTTTCAGCGGGACGCCGGTCGCCGGGTCGGCGCTCGTCGAAACGTACATCACGTTCGGGTCGCGGGGATCGAGAGCCGCAAGCCCCGTGTAGTCGTCCTCTCCCGGGTAAAGCCGGTGACCGGCGTACGCCGCTTCGTACTGCCGCCACTCCCGGCCGTCGAATCGGGCGTAGTGATAGCGATGATCGAAGCCCCCTTGCTTCCGCGGCAGGCCGCGGCCGTCGCGCTGCACGGAGAACGCCGTGTAGGGTCGGCCGTCGGCGTCAAGTTCGACGTCGCACATCCAGGCCACGCGATCAGGATCGCCTGGGAAGATCTTCGTGAAGTCCCACGCGTTGATCGCGACTTCGCGCGACTGGCTGAGCGGGCCGACTTCCGCGCCGTCGGAACGATGAAGCTTGCCGCCGCGCAAAAAGCCGTGGTACAGAGAATTGTCGAAGTTTCGCGGGTGGTCCTCGGTGACGACGAAATGCAGCGTTCCCGCCCCGTCGTAGGCATACTTGAGGTACGGGCTGTAGCCGTCGCGACCGTGCAGCACTCGCCCGCCGTAGCGCCAGGTCGAACCGTCGTCGTCGGAGACGAGGTAGTTGGGGTCGTGATCGACGCCGCGATGAAAATCGTACGTGCGGCCGTCCGGCAACCGGAACAAATTCGAGTAGGTGACGCTGTCGCCGCCGAACCGCACCGTCTCGCCCGGCGTTTCGAAGTCGACGACAGGTCCCCAGGCGAGCGGATTGCCCGGTTCGGAGACGCGGGTGCGAATCGTCCGGTCGGCGCCGTGCCGCGTGTAGACGGCTAAGTAGCGTCCGTCAGGTCGGACCAGCAAGGCCGGACCGTCGTGATCGTCAGGCTCCAGATTCGGGTGGAGGACGACGTGTTCGACTTCGCCCGAGGCGAGGTCGAGCACGTCGAGTTGAATGTCGCCTCCGTGCGGGTCTCGCTCCCCGCGTCCGCCGTCCTTGCGCAATTCGCCCAGTGCCCGGACCGATCCGACGAGAAGTTTCCCCCGATCGACGATCGCCCGCTCGTCCATGAACCAGGACCACGCGCCATTGTCGTTGAGGACGCGGAACGCATGCGCCGCATAGTTGTCGGGAAGTTCCGCGGAGTGCGCCGTCGCGACGACGGCGCAGCACAAGACGAAGGAGGCGACGCGAACGAGCATGGCAGTGCGGCGAAGGAAAAGCGTCGTCGCTCCGCCGGGACCCGCGGTTCCGATCAATCGGCTTCGACGCGACGCCGCCAGTGTAGGCCAGATCGCCCGGCCTAGTCCAGCGAAGCGATCGATCGCCGGGAGCCGTCGGCCTGCGTCCGTTCTCAGTCGTCGAGCGGAGCGCCTCGTGACTGACCGGTTGGGTCGAACGTGTCATCCGGCGGCGGTTGGTTGGAATCGCTCCAGGCAGACCTCAGGGGCGGACCTCGACGACCGGTCGTCGATCGATTCGACACAACCGCTGGAACTTCGCGAAAGCCTCGTCGAAAGTCGCCTCAGGTGCGCGTTCGAGGATGATCTCGACGTCGACGTAGTTCGCGCCGTAGCGACGGCAATAGGCGCGGACGGCCGTCTCGCTCGCAGGGACGCCTCGGCGGCTGAGATGGCGGGCGATCTTCGTCCAATCGCGATCAAGCACGAACGAGCGGCGTCGCCAGAAGATCCCCAGCGGCGCCGACCACGCCGGCCGCAGATGCGACGCAACAAGTACCGTGGCGCCGCGGCGGAGCAGCGCGACGACGATGGCCAAGTCGCTCGGCCGGCGAAGTTCCTCGACGATCGCCAAACCGCCGAGGTTCGCCGCGGGGAGCGGTCGATTCGGATCAATCACCGTCGGGGTCCGGCTGCAGAATTCTCTGTGCCGCTCGCAAAGGAAGGCGAGCGCGGTCGACTTGCCGGAGCCGCTGACGCCGAAAAATTCGACGAGCCGGACGTCGCGAAAATCGGCGTCGGCCAGCCGACAATGGTCGTCGAACGCTCGGCGGATTGGAACTCGATTCATTGAAAATCGTCGGGAAGCGGAGCGTCGATCGGCATGGGAAGCGAAGGTTCCGGGGGAGTCGAAACGGGCTCGACTGCGGCTGAACGGGGAGCGTGGAAGTCGGCCACCGCCAGCCCCGACACGTCGCCGACCAGTTCCTGATCGACGTACTCGTCGTGGAGGAGTTGGATCTCCCAGTAGACGTCGACGCCGTGGTCGTTCGTCACCGACAACGGCGGATAGAGCGAATCGAACAGCGGCGCGAACGACACCGTGTCCGGAAAGAACGACTCGACCGGGACGCCGGCAGGGATCTCGGCCGTCTGCTTTTCATACAAGACGAGCCCTCGCACCGGCTCCTTGAACGAGACGGTGCGTCGGCTCGAGCCGCTGCCGCGGACGTACTGCCCCCGCTCCATGTTGCAGGCGACGATCCGCAGGACGACGTTCCGGAGCGGGACGCGCGCCACGCCGTGAAACAACTCGCCGACGACCGCCTCGGTGTCGCGCCCTAGCCGCGCCACGGGACGTGAATCAGCTTGGAACGTCATGTAGGTCCGCAGTTGCCGCCGCAACGCGAACCAGACGACCAGAGCGGCGCCTCCGGTGACGGCCCCGGAACTCAGCAAGGGAGACTGCGCGTCGCCGTCGCTGTCCCGATGGCTGTAGAGATAGGTCTGTCCCTCGGGCGCAAACTGATCGTGAACGCCCAGCGCCGTGTTGACGGCGCCGACGATCGCCCCGACGAGCCCCAGGACGAGCGCCGCCGCCTTGTTTCGCGCCGGAATCGCGAGCCAATTCGCCCAAAAGCGGTAGCGGTCCGGGGGCTCGACGACATGTTTGGCGCACAGGGTCGCGCCGGGCCGGGCCGGCGGCTCGACTTCAATCTGGGCCTTGATCTTCGTGTCGAACAGGACGCCGTCGTCGATCCGCAACTCGGCCTTGAGGACGACGTCGACGTGTCGGCCGTCGTAGGAGTACGGCATGGAGCGACTCCTTGGAATCGCAATCACCTGCCGCTCGCCGGAGATGCGGAAGGCGTGCGTAAACGCCTCCCGCTTGCCATGGACCGGCCGGCTGTCGTTGACGACGGCCTCGGCGGTGATCGCCAACCGAGCAGTGCACCCGACGACTCCCGGATCGAGGCCCTCGACGATCGCCAGTACGGCCTCGGGGTCCGAGACCACGTCGAACGCGAGCTTGGCTTTCATGTTGCGCCTCCGGCAGTCGGTTGCTCGTCGAATCACTCCGTCTGCGATTGCCGAGATTGGCGTCTCCTTAAAATTGTCACGGTTTACCAGCGACTTGGAGATCGGCTGCCAACTCTCAGAGACCGGCTGCGAACTCAATTGTAGCAATTCCTTACGCATTTGCTTTTGGGCAGGTTGCAACAGGATGATCACGGGCGTTGGAACTCATTCTTCGGCGAGAAACGCGGCCGTTGATTACGCTTGGAACTTCCTGTGCTCGGCAGACCCACTGGAGCCTCGCGGCGGCCTGCAAGTCGACCGTGAGGCATACGCTGCTCAGTTCAGCGGGGTTTGTCGACGCTCGAGCAAAACGTCGACCTTGAGAAGTTCAAGCGGGGGAGCCGAAGGACCTTCTCATCGAATCGGGAGGTAGGCAGCCAGTTCTCGTCGTCACGACAGGTAGCAGGCATAACCGAGCGTCTCATCGAGGACGAATGCTGCAGAACGGGGCCAATTCATCCTCTCTGGATTGGAGTCCGGGAGTCAAAGCGACGCATTCTGAGCCTCCGCCGTTCATTCCGTTCAATTGCACGCAGGTTTCCTGCATAGCCGCAGACGCCCGGCGACCAATGGCTGCCATTGCTAGCAAATCGTCAGGGTGCAGGAAAGCCGAGACGAGCGAACTTCAATGATGACATACAGGTTTGTATGGGTTGCTTTGACTGGAGCGGCCATAACGATTATGTCGATTGCAGCGATAACGCCCATCTGTTGGCGTGAGGTGTTCGCATTTCAACTCGTCTCCGACGGACGCCGTGCAAACAGGCTGAGGAGTCGTCGTGGTTTCCAATTTGGCCCACCTATTCGAGGCAGTGCTTCAATCTGGCGAAGCTCCAATTGTCACGGCTAGACTGCGTGCCCTGGCGATTGCTACGGCCTTCATTGGCGTGTCGCTTTTGACTCAAAGCACTTTCGCTGGAAGCCACCGACCGATCAGCGGATTGAGCGACTACGTCTGGATTGAAGATGAACTCGCTGCCCGAGCGCAGTTTCAACAACCGCTCGCCCCTCGCGTCGAATCGTCGTTCGCGGCCGCGGGATCGCCTGCATCGCAAGCCGCCAGCCAGCGATTTTGGACTTCCTTCGGCTCGACGACGCCTCGTCCTCTGGGCTTAGCCGACAATGTGCCGTTTGCTTCGGGAATCACCGGAAGAAGCGAGTCGGCGATCCGCGCCGCTTCCGATGCGGGGGATCTTCTCGGGACGTCTCCGGTTATGCTTGATCTGGGCGTACAGCGTCGCAATCCCATCGTCAACGACCCTCGCATCCATGGGAGCCAAGTCGGTTCGTTGGCAGCGTCCGGGTCCTACTGGGTTCCCGCGCGCATGGATCTCGACACGGCCGTCAGCAAGCTTGACGCTCGATTGGTCGAGCAGGCGATCGTGGTCGCCGGACCCTATTCGGCGCTGTACGGACCAGGCCGGCAATTCATCGACCTTCAGTTGATCGCCACGCCTCGTTTCGAGGGAGGGTTCGCGCTCGGAGGAGCTTCGACCGTGGATTATCGTACGAACGGAGCCCAGGTCAGCGGTCGCCAAGCGTTGTGGGGAGGTGACGATGTATGGGGCTTTCGAGCCGGCTACGGACACCGCACCGGCTCGGACTACTCAAGCGGCGACGGCTCGCTCATCCCGAGCAGTTACAAGTCGCGCGACATCGATCTGGGCTTGGGAGCGCAACTGACTCCAAACTCTTCGCTGGAAGGTATGGCGCTGCGTCTCGATCAAACGGACGTTGAACTGGCCGGTCAGGCGTTCGACATCGATTGGCTTAAGACTGATGGATATGAGATTCGCTTCATACAAGAATCGCCGGTCTGGGCCGATCGCGTCGACGTCGACGGATGGTACAACCAGACGAGTTTCGCCGGCAGTGCGCAGCGTGCGGGCAAGCGCGCCCAGTTTCCAATTCTCGATCGAATAGCCTTCACGGGCAATACGTGGGTCGACAGTCTGTCGACAGGCATCCGAGCGATTGCCAACTGGGAAACCTCCGTCGGGGAAGTGCGAGCCGGCGCCGACTGCCGATACGTGAAGCAACAACTGACGGAGATCACTTCAGGAACCGACGTGTTCCAGTGGATCGATCAGAATTCGCCGATCCCGAAATCCGATTGGGTGAATCCAGGGCTGTTCCTGGAGACGGCCGTCCCGCTCGCCGATGCCGTGCAAGTCAAGGCCGGCGGCCGGATTGACTATTCCCGGACCAACGTTCTCGCCTCAGCGACGGATCTCTACGGACTGGGGGTCAATTCCGCGCTTTCCCCGCTGTCCGCTCAGGACATCTGGGGTAACGGGGACTTGACCCAAAACGACCTGCTCGGTCTCGGCTACGCAGGCCTCGACGTCGAGTTGACCGAAGAATGGATCGCCGGGAGCAGCGTGGGCTATTCCGAGCGTGCACCCAACTTGACGGAGCGCTACGCGGTAGAAACGTTCATGTTCATCCTGCAAAACGGATTGAACACGGTGACCGGCGATCCTAGCCTCGACAAAGAGCGGGCCATCCAGACCGATCTGCGAATCGCCAAGGTCGGCGAACAATGGCGAGGGTCTGCGACCGCCTTCTACAGTTGGGTGCGCGACTACGTGACCTACGAAACGCTCAGTGCGAACTACTTCAACGACGTCGTCGAGCAGGTGAATTACAAGTTTGTCAACACCGACCTTGCCACGCTATGGGGGTGTCACGCTCAATTCGAGTACGATTGGAACGACCATCTCGTTCCTTTCGCAACCGTCAAGTACGTGCAAGGCGTTGATCGCACACGCAACGGATCCTTTGACACAGTACCCTCTCAGCCTGGGACGGCGAGCACCATCAATCCGCACGCCGATCGCGGAACTTACGTCAATCAACGTGTCATTGGCGGGGAGCGTGAATCGTTGCCGAACATACTCCCCCTGGAGTCCCGCATCGGGTTCCGTCTGGAGGATCAACGCGCCGAGACGCCTTGGGGGATCGAACTCTATGCGCGAGTCGTCGATCGACAGAATCGTGTGGCTGCAAGTCTCCTCGAATCGACGACCCCAGGATTCACAGTCTGGGACCTTCGCACATATTGCCGACCCCGCGACAATTTGCAGCTTATCGCCGGAGTCGAGAACTTTACCGACAAGCAGTATCGCGAGCACCTCGACTATCGCTCCGACAATCCGGCAGCTCTCTCGACTTTCCGGCCCGGCATCAGCTTCTACTTCGGCGCCGACCTGAGCTACTGATGCGGGACGTGCGGGAGGTCGAGTCTAGGGTTTGTCGCAATACTTAAAGATGAGTCGCCTGTGCTTGCCCAGCGGCTGTTGAACGGCCATCGCTCGCATTTGACTCGCGGCTGACGTCGAGGCAGATCCTGACCGACGAGGATCTGCGGGCGGCGACGCCGCCGAATCTCACCTGCTTGCGTCAAGTCGAAGCAGCGGTCCCCGAAGGGGGATCTGCCGCTTGAGGCGTCCTTAAGAACCGCCGAGCAAGCGCAACTCGGCAAAAGGAGGTTGTTGTGCGAATGTTCCCAGCCGCGCAAGCTCGCTGGCCGTGAACTCGTCAAACTGAATTGCACAGTTTCCCGAGCAGCGATCGGCATCGAGGTTCACGACGGTCTCGATCAGGGAGACGACGGATTCGTTGTCGATTCTTCGAGTCGCGAGGCCGAAAGGCGGCTTAGGGCGCGAAGATCCCGATTGCCGGGGAAGCTTGTTGCCAACCAAGCGTCGGCGGCGTCCCAACTCATGCGACCAGCCGCGCGGACCGAATCGTTCGTCTCGTCCGCGGCCGCAATTGCCTCGACGAATCCACGGGCCGGGGCGATCGGCGACTGCGAGAGGATCGGATTGTCAAGCGTACGGCGCGCGGCTTCCGGTCGTCGAGCCACGGCTTGCGCCACAGCGGCGGTCAATTGGTAGCGGATGTTAAACGGTGCTTCCGCTACGGCGATTCCCGCCAGATCGCAAGCCCGGGCAGGATCGCGATGCACCTTGGCTGGACAAACGGCGAAAAACCAAGCGGCTCCATGGCAGAATTCAGGGTCTTGGCTTCGTTCCAGCAACTGGCTCCAAGCGGCAGCGGCTGCGGCAAAATCCTCGTTAGCCCCGGCTTCGTCGGAGTCCGCCCGCATTTCGCCGCGACGCAACCGGAGTACAGCGGCAATTCGTAGCGACTCGACGGCAGGATCGGGCGAGGCGAGGAGGAGTTCCAACTCATTGACGGCATACTGGAACCTCTCGGAGGCGCCTTTGAAATCCGACGTAGCCCAACGGACTTGAGCAGAGGTGGAACTGGCGACAACCAGCCTTTGCCGATAAGGGGCGACTTCGGGAAAAGCCCGGACCAGAGCCTCCAGTTCCGCCGTCGCCTGATCGGCCGCCGTCGCAGCCAGTTCGGCTCGCCCCGCGGTCAGAAGCGATTGGGCCAACGTATCGAGCGCAACGGCCAGCACCTCGCGGTATTCCGGAATGGAAGGATACTCGTCGACCAAGGGAGTCATGATTTCGACAGTGTCTCGCAGCGGCGCTTCGGCGGCCGCGAAATCAAACTCTTCCATGAGGAGTTGTCCCAGGTCCGTCTTGATCATGGCGAGGTTGACTCGAAAGGCGGGGACGTCCGGTTGCATTCGGACCAACTGCGCGCCGGCGTCGGCGGCGCGATCGTAAGCGGTCCGCTCTCCGGCTAGGTCGCCGAGGCGGCGCTTGGCCGCCGCCAAGTGAGAATTAGCGGTGACGACAAGCCGTAGATAGCTCGCGTCCAGTTCGGTGAGTTGCGTTGCAGCGTCGAAGAAGCCGGCCGCCAACTCGAGGTTGCGGCTGGCGCCGGCGGCGTCTCCCAACGCGAGTTGGACTTGCGCCGCCCCGATCCGCGCCGTTGCTGCAGCGGAGCGATACGACAAGTCCTGGGGGGCTAGCCGCACGAGTGACTCGCTGAGGCCGAGCGCGCGACCAAAGGCTTCCTGGGCTGCAGCATACTGCCCAGCTTGGGCCAAGACGCCGCCGCGATTCGTCCAGAGCGTCGCCAGAGCGGCTTGCTCGTCGATATCTGGAATTTGGTCAGGGCCTCCGTTCGAGAGTGCAGCGATCGCCGCCTCGAAACTCGCGTCCGCGTCTGCAGCGCGACCCTGGTCGGCGTGGACTAAGTAGGCGATCCCCAAGGCCTGCGCTCGGGCGACGACCGCCTCACGGCCGACGGTCGGATCGTTCTCCATCGCGGCCAACAACTCGCCAGCTTCGGCAAGTCTTGCAGCGGCATCGGCGGACCTTCCCAACATCCGATAGATGGAACCGAGTCGCGCAAGAGTTCTTCCTTGCTCCAGTCTTAGTGAAGCGTCGTCGCTTTTTTCGGCGGCAAAGGCTTCGTACTCTTCAGCGGCGAGTTCGAGCATCCTTATGCGCACCGACTGGACGCCGGCGACAGGTATCGACTGAAGCGCTTCGCTGAATCCCGATAACCAAGTGTCGACGGTTTCGCGAGCCTTGAGGAATCGTTCGTCGGCTTTCGCTCGCGCTGCGGCCTCGGACTCGGCCAGCGCCAAGTTCGAAACGGCCAGTTCTTGTTGCTTCTCGCGGGCGCGATTTACGGCCAGGGCTGCAATTGTCGAAACGGCAGACACGAGAACCATTGCCGCTGTTCCGGCCAGAAACCACGTGCGATTCTTGCGAGCCCATCTCGCGGCTCGTTCAACCGGGCGGGGAGGGCTCGCACTGACCGGTTCATCGGCTAGCCATCGGTCAATGTCGGCCGCCAAGTCCCGCGCTGATCGATAGCGCTCCTCCGGGGACGTCGCGAGCGCCTTGGCGGCGATGGCCGCGAGCGCTCGCGAGGCACGCGGATTGATTTTCGTCGCGGGCGGGAAATCGCCCTTGCAGACGCGCGACTTGAAGTCCAAAAACGAAGAGCCGACAACGGGGGGCTGGTTCGAGAGGATGTAGTACAGAATCGCACCGAGACTATAAACGTCGGTGGCCGGCGTGAGTTCGGCAAGTCTGCCGTCGACCTGTTCCGGACTCATGAACCCCGGGGTCCCCAGGGCGACCCCCAGTTGAGTCGCCGACGCGGGGTCGCTCCAAACGGGACGCACCGCCTCGCCAGTGATGAAGGAATAATCGTCGGTCGCGGCGCCAAGAGCTCGAGCCAACCCCCAGTCGACGACGTAGGTCTCGCCGAATTCGCCCAGCATTATGTTGTCGGGCTTCAGGTCTCGATGCAGCACTCCCCGGCTGTGAGCGTAGGCGACGGTATCGCATACGTCGATAAACCGTCGCAACAACTCGCGGAAGCGCGAGTCGTAGCGAGCCATCTGGCATTCGGAACTCAGATCGTCGTGAAAAGCCTTGATGGCGGCCCGCAGCGTTTCGCCGCGAATGAGGCGCATGGCGTAGTACGGCGATTGATTCTCGTCAATTCCCAATGCGTGCACCGGGACGACTCCGGGATGCTCCAAGGCCCCGGTGATCTGACCTTCGACCAAGAACCGATCGACCTTGGACTTATGGCCGTGGTGGCGAAGTTGAAGCTCCTTGAGCGCCACTTCGCGCTGCAATTGCAGGTCGAGAGCGATCCAGACCGCGCCCATTCCGCCGGCGTCGTGGGGTCGCAACTTTCGAAACCGTCCGCTCGAACTGCGGTCCGCTTCGCCGTACCAGGCTTCCCCGCTCAAACGGACGTGTCCGCCGGTCCCGCTCGTGGCGTGATCGATTGTGTCGTTGAGCTTGTCAGTCGTATGGAGGCGTACGGTTTGCATGTCCTCAGACGACGCCGAGCCAGATGTCTGGAGAAGTTCGGCAAGCCTGTCCTGCAGGAGCGACTCCAGGTCAGGATGGGCCGCGAGGATTTCTGCGTATGAAAGCCTTTCCCCGAGGGCACGCCGCCGCGCCACGTCAGCCAGGACAGCCCTCGCTCGGGCGGATGGGTCAGGCGAGTCTTGCTCGTGAGGGGGCATCGGGCGGCTCGATAACGGCGAGACGGGGCGCCGGCGATCTGTGCATGCACGGCTCCGCCGGCAAAGGCGCCTCTAATATACCTGCTTTGTGTACTGCCGTCGAAATCTCCGGCCGGTGAGGAGCCGCCCCCTTCCGAGGGCTTTCGCAGGGACGAACCGAATCGTAGCAGGCTCCTGGGCTCAAATGTTTGCAACGGGTGCGAGAGGGCAACTATAATCCGACCCGTGCAAACCCTGGCGAAATACGAGCAAGGCGAGACTTTCGGCGAGTTGCTAGAGCGCACTCTCCAAACGCTTCGAAACGCCTTGCAAGAGAGTCGCTTGCGGCAGTTGCTGTAGCAAGGTCGCCCGGCTGATGCTTCTCCGCCGTCAAGGATGCGCCAACGAACCACGCGAAAACGAGGTGCGCCCAGGGATGATCACCACGATCACCTCCTTGCCGTCATCGCCCAATGCGGGACGAGCCTTGAGTTAACGACTTGCCGAATCTCATGAGACGACCTCAACACTGCTTGTGCGCAGACGTTTCCGATCTTGCCTCGCGCTGTGCTTCCAGCCACTGGGAAACATAAAATGGCTTTTGGTTTCCGATTCCGCCTGCCTGCCAATTCCGCCGCTCGCTGCCGCACGACGAATTGCTCTGACCGACAGTCGGCCGCGCTCGGCTTCGAGACCTTGGAAGCGAGGCTGCCTCTGGTCGCTAACCTTGCCGCGGCAAGTTTCGCATACGACGAGGTCAGCGAGGCTTGGTTCGGCGGACCTGGACCGCTCGTCGAAGCGCCGTTCATGCTAACTGCGGATCTCGGTCTAGAGCAACCGACGGAATCATCTCAGTGGATCGTCCGATTGACCCCGACTGCTGCCGAGGAAGCCGGCGGCGTCGCTGGAGTCAGTGCGGCGATCGGATCGCTCGGTTTCTCCTACGAGGTGCAAGCCGGGCTCGGCTTGCCGGGCATGGTCCGGCTGGCGACCCTCGGCGCCTCGCCTCAAGCAACTCTGGCCGAATTGGTCGCCCACCCTGCGATCGCGCTGGCGAGTCCGAATCTCCCCGTCAACGGATCGGCGACTAATCCCGACGATCCCTTTTACGCTCAAGGGCTCCAATTCGGCCTGCGGCTGAGTCAGTCTTCGGGCGTCGGCAACCTTGCCGTTCGGGACTCGGACATTTCGGCTCCGGAGGCATGGGACCTGACGCAAGGATCGTCAGACGTGGTCGTCGCCGTGCTTGATTCGGGGATCGATTACAACCATGTCGATTTGAATCCGAACATATGGACCGATTTCGACGGCCGCCACGGCTACGACTTCTACGACGACGACGACGACCCGTTCGACCTGCATGGACACGGCACGCACGTGGCGGGCATCATCGGCGCAGCGGGAAACAACGCCACGGGCGTGACCGGAGTCAATTGGGAAGTTTCCCTCATGGGGATTCGCGTGCTCGGTCCGCAGAACACAGGTACGATCGACGACGTTATCGCGGGCGTCAACTACGTCACGATGCTGGCGAGTCGGTCGACGAACCCCGTGAATGTGCGCGTGATCAACGCGAGCTTCGCCATCGCAGGACAGTTCGTCAACCAAGGCGCCAAGTCCATGCTGCGCTCCGCAATCGAGTCAGCCGCGACGCGAGAGATTCTCGTGGTGGTCGCTGCCGGCAACGGGGACGTCTTCGGCCAGGGGATCGACCTCAACACTTCGCAATACTACCCGGCGACGATCGAACGCGATCAAGCCGTGAATCTCGAGAACCTGATTGTCGTCGCCGCAAGCGATCCGTACGACCGGCTTGCTTCGTTCAGCAACTACGGCAGCACTGCGGTTGATCTGGCCGCCCCTGGCGACGACATCATCAGCACGCTTCCTGGAGATCAGTACGGCTATCGCGACGGCACCAGCATGGCGACCCCGCATGTATCGGGGGTCGCCGCACTTGTACTGGCGCGCTCGCCCGACCTTTCGGCGAGCGAAGTGCGCGAAGCGATTCTCAATACGGTCGATCCGCTCGCCACGCCCGAAGATCGCGCCAAAGTGGCGACCGGCGGCCGCTTGAACGCTCACGGCGCCGTTGCTTACGACGCCTTCGCCCCGCGGGCGACGATTGTGAGCGCTCCCGACGTGATCACGGCCGGCAGTGCGGTGCGGCATGTGACAATCCGCTATTCGGCTCGGACTCCGATTGACCAAACGACCATCGGAATCGACGACATCATCGTCCGTCGGGGTGCTGAAGACGCCCCGGTGACGGTCCAGAGCGTCACCTCCGCTTCCGTTCCGGGCAATCCGAACGCTCTCGACGCGACCTATGCGTTGATCGGCCCGGGGGAAGGGATTTGGAATGCGCTTGACAACGGTCTCTATACGGTGGAAGTCATCGCTGGCGCCGTCGCCGACACTGCGGGTTCGAATCGGCCCGCCCAGAAGAACGAGTATCGGAGGTTCGCCGACGAATTTGCCGTCAACGTCACGGCCGGAGCGTTGTACGTCAACCGAGCCGACGACTCGCTGGACGGTTCCGGCGGGTTGACTCTGCGGGCGGCAGTCCAACAGGCGAACGCGAGTCCGGGTTCGGTGATTTTTCTTGCCCCGAACAACTACGTACTTTCGCTGGCCGGAGCCGGCGAAGACTCCGGCCTGACGGGCGATCTCGACGTCACAGGAACGTTCACGATCGCCGTCCAGGGGAGCGGCTCCGTCACGATCGACGGGGGACTGCTCGATCGGGTGTTCGACGTTCACCCTGAGGCTCACCTGACGCTGGAAGGCATCGCCGTCACCCGGGGCGCGCTGACCGGCGGCGACGGGGCAGGGATTCGCAATCGCGGGACGCTGACGTTGATTCGATCCGTGGTGGCTGACAATCATTCCATGGGCAACGGCGGAGGAATCGGCAACTTCGGCGAGTTGACCGTGACGGACAGCACTGTGACCGGCAATTTCGCAGCGCTCAACGGGGGGGGCGTTTACAATAGTTCTACCGGCGTCGCCTCGTTCGCTTCGTCGACGATCGACACGAACGTGGCCGCGGGACAGGGCTCGGTCGGGTACAACTTGGTCGGAACTCCCATACGAGCGAATTCTCCCGCGGCAGGCTATCAGCGGCAGCCTCGCGTTTCGATCAACGAAGCGGGACAGTTGGCAATTGCTTGGATCGACTACGTCAGCGACTTCGATCAGCGCGTCGACGTCCGCCGGTTCCTGTTCGACGGCACGGCCGTCGACTCGGTCAATATCAACGTCACCGGGCAGACTCCTGGCGGCCTGTCGACCGTGCGTCGCTTCGCGGACGTCGCCATCGCCCCAGACGGAAGCTTCCTTGTCGCGGGACCGGCGACGATAAATTCCAACTGGGACGTTCAGTATCGAGTCTATCCGGCCGAAGGAACGCCGACGTCGCTCGCGAACGCCAATGCGCTGACGACGGGCAATCAGTTTGAAACTCGAGTCGCCGTGGCTCCTGACGGGACCTACTCCGTCGTTTTTTGGACCAACTCCGAGTCGGGGGGCAATGGCGACGGTGCGTTGCTGCGACGGTTCGACGCCGCTGGAGCCAACCTCGGCGTCGAATCGTCGATCCCTCAGATTGTCGGCGGCCATCAGAACTATCCGGCGATCGCCCATTTCGACAACGGGGAGGCAATCGCCGTCTTCTCCGACACGGGCCTGGACGGCGTCGGCAACGGGGTTGGCGTGTACGCGCGGTTCGTCAATGCGTCAGGAGTTCCGTACGGCAATCAATTCCAGGTCAATTCCACGCTGCCAGGAAATCAGACCTACGCCGATGTCGCAGCCGGCCCCGAAGGATTCGTCGTCGCTTGGCTCGACGAAGGGCGAGGCGTGGTTGCCCAGCGATTCAATCGCGCGGGCCAAAAGCTCGCCTCCAACGGAGTCAATGAGATCGAGATCGCCTCGATTGCAGGCGTCACGTACCCGTCGGTCGCCATGCTTCCCGGCGGGGGCTTCGTCGTCGCTTGGGGAGAATCACGGGCTAACCCCGCGCTCTACGACATCTTCGTGCAGGCCTACGACGGCGCCGGCGAAGCGATTGGCGCCAAGACGAGGGTTTCGGCGGCAGCAGTCACGGGATACGCCGAGGACCGCCCGTCCGTGGCCTCGAACTCTGCGGGGCAAGTCGTCGTTGCTTGGGGCGGGTTCGACGCCGGCTCGGACGGTCGTGACATCTTCGTGCAGCGGCTGCAGTTCACGGGGACGACCGTCGGAGGCCAAGGAGGCGGCGTCTACAACGCAGGCAGTCTCTCTGCCGTCAACGCGACGATTTCGGCGAACGTCGCCAAGACCCGGGGAGGAGGACTTTCCAATGCCGACGACGCGGATTCGACCCTCGTGAACGTCACTGTCGCCGACAATTCCATCTCCGGCCCCGCGATTGGAACGACGTTGATCCGAAGCGGCGCCGAGGCGCTTGTCAACGACGTGACGAGCGGCGTTCAAGACCGAGTTCGCGTTGCGACGGCGACTTCGGGCGCCGGCGTCATCCTGTGGACCGATGCCGGAACCTCGCTACGGGCTCAACGATTCAACTCTTCGGGAGGGCTCGTCGGGAGCGACTTTCAACCCAACGACGTCGCAGCGGACGCCGGGGACGTTGCGGTCGGTGCAAACGGCGACGCAGCGTTCGTCTATCGCGTGAATTCGGGAGGCTCCGCCGGGTGGGACGTTCGCGCGAAGCTCTACAACGCCCAGGGGGTCGTCATTCGCTCCGAATTCGTCGTCAACTCCGGGGGAGCGGGCGCCGAACCGGGCGACCAGTTGAACCCGCGAATCAAGGCCCTGCCGGGCGGGGGCTATCTCGTCGCGTGGTATGACTTGCAAAGCGGCTCCGCCGTGTTGCACGGTCGGTTTCTTGATGCTGCGGGCAACGTGCAGGGCGCCGAGTTTTCGATCAGCACGACTGCACCCGGCTATGCGTTTGACGCTTTGACCGAAGTCGACTTCCATCCCCTGGCCGACGGGACGGCGTGGGCCGTGTACCGCGCCTCGTCGCCACTGGGGGACAACATCGTCGGGCAACGGTTGAGTGCCGCCGGAGCAAAGCTCGGAGGCGAGGTGCCGATCAGCGGCAACTTGACAGGCGCCGATCGCAAGCCGGTGATTCTAGGCGACGACGACGGCTTCGTCGTCCTCTGGCGAAACGCCGCCAGCGGGATCCTGATGCGACGCTTTGATCCGACAGGGGCGCCTCTGGGCGACCCAATCCCTGTGGCGGCGAGCGTTCACGACACGTCGAACGTCGGGGTGACGCAGCTGCCCAACGGAGCGCTCCTTGCCGTCTGGGACGACTACTCGTCGGGGGGGGCGACGGGGGGGCCGGCTCAAGGTCGGCTCATCGGTCGTGACGGAGCCTTCCTAAGCGACGCCTTCGCGCTGTCGACCACGAGCGGTTGGCAAACGAACCCCGGGATCGCGCGTCTTGCCGGCCGTCAGTTGCTGCTCGCATGGGCCGGCCCGACCGCCGGCGACGCCGCCGGAGTCGTCGCCCAGATTTTCGTCCTACCGGAGTTTCCTGGCAGCGGCGTCGCCAATGCAGCGGCAGGGTCCGTCACGTTGCAGAATACAATCGTCGCGGCCAACAACTCGGCCGACGGCCGCATCGACGTCAGCGGCGACTTGTTCGCAATTGGCGGCAACGTCGTCGGGCGCATCGGCGTCGCCACAGGGGCGATTGGCGGAGTCAACTCAAATCGGGTTGGTGACGCTTCCTACCCGCTTGACCCGCTGCTGGGACCGTTGGCTCTCAACAACGGTACGACCCGCAGCCATGCGCTGCTCCCGGGCAGTCCGGCCCTCGATGCGGGCTTGCTGGCAGGTGCGCCCGCGAACGACCAGCGCGGCGTGGAACGAAAGGACTCCCTTGGCGTAGCGCTCGTGGACGGCGACGGCGACGGCATGCCTGCCGTGGACGCCGGAGCGGTGGAGAGTTTTTATGCCTCGATCAGCGGCGTCATGTACCACGATCGCAACGGCAACGGCGTGCGGGACCCCGCCAACAACGAAACGCCCCTGGCCGACTGGATCGTCTATCTCGACCTCGACGAGGATGGACGGCTTGACGACAACGAACCGCGTACAATCGCCGGCGCCGACGGTTCCTACCACTTTGTCGGATTGAATCCGGGAAAATATGTCGTCGCCGCCGTGAACAAAGCCGGGTGGCAACCGACATACGTGAGCGCTACGATCATCGATCAGGAGGTCGACAACAGCAACGGCGGACAGGCTGACGGGCTGCTCGGAGCAAGCTCACTGGCGGCTGCGCCGGACGGGAAGTGGGTGTACGTCGCCGGCGCAGCCGAATCGGAGAGCGCGATCGCCCGTTTCAGTCGCAATGCGACGACGGGAGCGCTTGACTTTCTTGACGCGAAGACGACGAGCGAACTCGTCGGAGGCTTCAATGTCCTCAGCTCCGTCGTCAAGATCGTCGTCGCCGAGTCGAACTTCAGCGGGGTCAAGACCTGGCATCTCTATGCACTGTCGTCGCACGGCGCTTTGACGGTATTCGCAGTGAATCAACTGACGGGGGAACTGACGTTTGTCGAGTCGATACGCGAGGCGCACCTCAACATCGCTGCGACCCCGAAGCAGTTCGTCGGCTCGACGTCGCTCACGGTCAGTCCCGACGGCAGGCAGATCTACGTTTCCAACAACAGCGCAACCGCTCTCAGCGGCGGAGCGATCTTTGTCTTCGATCGCACTGCTCCGCAGGCGTTCTTGACGTTCCGGCGACGCCTGGTCAACGATCCTCCCAACGCCCTCGACGGTCTGGGCGGGGAGAGCATGGTCGTCTCACCGGACAACAAGTTCGTCTACATTCTCGGCGACTCGCCCTCTCGGCCCGGCAGCATTGCCGTTTACGAGCGATTGACGACAGGGTCGCCTTACTTGGCGCTGCGGTCGATCGTCAAGACTGGCGGCTCCGACGTCGAGAACAACGTCGTCATCGGCCTGGAAGGCGCCCGCGAGATCGTCATGAGTCCGGTGACTCCTGAAGCCCCGGCCGGGCGATTCGTCTATGTGACGGCGGAATCCGACGACGCCGTCACTGTGTTTGAGCGGAATGCCGCGACCGGCGCACTGACATTCGTACAGT
Source organism: Pirellulales bacterium (assembly GCA_019636345.1). Taxonomy (NCBI): domain Bacteria; kingdom Pseudomonadati; phylum Planctomycetota; class Planctomycetia; order Pirellulales; species Pirellulales bacterium. The sequence goes on from JAHBXQ010000007.1 coordinate 146,626, forward strand.
CGCTTGCAAACGGGGCCTACGACGACGTCGGCAAGCTGGTGAGTCGGCTGGAACGTCCTGTCGCGCTCGCAATCTCTCCCGACGGCGACCGAGTCTATGTCGGGGCCTCTGAAACGATTCTGCCGGGCACTCCCAACGAAGAGCTGGTCGGTTCCATCGTTGTCTTCGCCCGCAATTCTTCCACCGGTCGGTTGACGTACGTCGATTCCATCAAGGACTCCACGGCCGACGCCTACGGGAACGGTATCGAGTACATCGATCAAGTCACGGGGCTGTTGGCGGCAGGGAACGCGACGTTCTACGCCGCAGCCAGCAGCGGATTCTTCAATAACGCGATCACAGCGTTTCAGCGCGACAGCGTCGGGGCCCGAGTCGTTGTTGTAGGCGTCGGAGAGCGACGCTTGAACGTCGATCTTTCGAGCATCGCGCTGCCTGGTTCGATTAGCGGAATCGTCTACGAGAACCGCAACGGCAATCAGACGCCTGACGTCGGCGAGCCGGGTTTGTTCAACTGGCAGGTCTTTCTCGACGTGAACGGCAACGGCGTCTGGGATTCGCAATTGCCTGGACAGTTCAACGTCGGCGAACCCATCGTTTCGACCGACGTGTCAGGGTTCTACGTGTTCGCCGAGGTCGAGGCGGGTACGGCCTATACGGTCAGGCCGGTGCTGCAAAGCGGCTGGCAGGCGACGGCGCCAAGCGCCGGATCGTACGCGGTGAATCTTGAGCCCGGCGAGGGCGTCTTACGACACGATTTTGGACTTGTGTTGCAGAACGTGATCGGCGCGGGGCAAAACAGTCTGGAGGGAATCGTGTTCGAGGACGTCGATGGCGACGGCGTTCAAGCTCCGACCGGAGAACGCGGACTCGGAGGGGTGCGAGTCTTTCTCGATCTCAATGAAAACGGAGTCCGAGACGTCGGAGAACCGACGACCGTGACGAATGCCGCGACGGGCGTCGGACTGCAGGTGGGCAAGTACAGTTTCGCCAACGTGCCGCAGGTCCCCTTCACGGTCCGTATCGACCCGGTCGACGTAGGAACCAATCGACGGGTCGTCTCGCCCGTGGGGAACGTGCTGTTAGAGCAAACATACGATCTGGGAACTAGCGTCAATCCTGTCGCGTTGATCGCAACAGATTTCGATGACGACGGCGACGACGATCTGGCGACGCTCACTTTGGACGGAGTCGTCACGATCTTCTTCAACGACGGATCGGGAGGATTCAGCGGGCCGACTCTGCGTCTCCCGAACGTGCTCGACGCGACGTCGATGACTGTCGGCGACTTCAACAACGACGGTCTGCCCGATATCGCCCTGGCGAGTCGTACGTCCAGCAAGGTTTGGATTGCCATGAATCGCACGACGCCGGGCGGAGTGCCGACGTTTGATCCCTACAACGTCTCGGCGTTGGTGGTCAGTCGACCAAATCGGGACATTTTCGCTGCCGACCTGAACGGAGACGGGTTTGACGACTTGGCGTTGGCCCCGGTTATGCCGTCGCTCAACGTACAGAGCGAAGTTCTGGTGGTGCACAGCACGACATTGCAAGGCTCGATGACGCCGACCTTTGCGCCTCCGCCGGGGGGCGGCGTGACGCTTGTGGGGCTGAAGACGACCGACGTCGTCAAGGCGGTTGACGTCGACGGCTCGGGAGGGCTCGATCTCGTCGTGCTCCATCGATCGAGTCGCACCCTTCAGGTCCTGTTGAAGAGCGGGAACTCCTATCTTCCGCAAACCGAAATCGTTTTGCCCACGGGAAAGAACGTCGATGCTCCGTTCTCTCTCGCGTTCGGCGAGTTCAACGGGGATTCGAAAACCGACTTCGTGATCGGGAACTCGCACACTTCGATCGTGTCGCTGCTGCTCAGCGAGCCGAACGCCAACTACGGTTCGCAAGGGTGGAGTCTTCTCGACGGCGTTCCGCTTGACGCCAAGAGCATTCCCCGCGATGTAGCAACGGTCGACGTCGACGGCGACGGCGACCTTGACATCCTCGTCGGAGCCGTCGAGCCGGCGGGAGTGGTCGTCCTCCGCAATATCGGCACGTTGACCGCTCCGGCGTTTGCGCCGGCGGAGACGACGGGCGTCGCCGTCCTGCAGACGAACGACTTGCCCGGCGTCAAGGCGATTGCCGTCGTCGACGTCGGCCAGGGCTTGCCCGTCATCGCTGCGGTCAACGGGAAGGCAGACGCGGGGTCGCTGATCGTCTTTGCCAATCAGCGCCTCAACGGGGGACATCGCACCATCCCTTCCGGTGGGTCGGAAGTCGCACTTCTCAATTACGCGCTGCAGGTCGTTCTGCCTGGAGACTATGTGCCCGACGGGGCGGTCGACGGCGGCGACTTCTTGCTCTGGCAGCGACAACGCGGGCAAAGCTCCGGAGTCGCCGGATTGGGAGCCGACGGGGTTGCCGACGGCATTGTGGACGGACAGGATCTCGACGTGTGGAGAGCGAACTACGGTTCAGCTTACGCTTCCCAAATGGAATTCCAGGTCGCTGCCGCGTCGACCGAGTTCGAGAACGTTCGTACGGACGCGATCGGAGCAGCCTTGCCCAGTGACTTGGAGCTTGAACTTGCCGCCAGGAATCTATGGCGACATCCTAACGACGCCGTGTTCAGTCGGCTTCTGCCAAAGCACGAGTCGGACGAATTGGGGATTGCGCGGGCGCCCGACAAGAGATCGTCGTTTTATCGAACTCGCACGCTGGCAAGCAGCGAATCGTTGGTCGTCCCTCGCCCGGAATCGACTCGCAGGGACGTCAGGAACGTGCTTCTAGTCAAGGCGTTCGACGAGTCGTTCGGCGAGGACATGTTGGAGTCAATGTGGTCAGACCTTGGCGAACGGAAACTGAGCCTTCGACGTTTCCGCTGACCGGCAGCGGGGCCTGTCGTCTTGACTGCCAGGCTACCCTGTCCGTCGGATTCGTAAAGGGATGAGTTTGGCGCCGCTCGTGGATCCCGAGCGTGCCGGCCTTTACCAACCCCGGAAGAGCCGCCAACCTCGCCGTTTTCCGGGCAAGATATCGTCAGCCGCATCGCGCAAGGCGATCTCGCGGGCCAACGCAATGCCGGCCAGGGTCTTGGCGTCGCGACGAGAGCGATCGTCCGTCGGCGCTCCGTCGAACATCGGAGCGGCGGCGACGATCTGCGGCGAGTCCGTCGTCTGGCCGAAGGCGGCGCTCCATCTTCCCAAGTCGACCGCATCGACGGTCCCGTTGCCGTCGGCGTCTCCGTCGGCGCGCCCGGCGTTCGTCCTCCCGTACCCCCGTTGCCAGGCGAGAAAATCTCCCCCTTCGACCTTGCCGTCGCTATTGAAGTCGGCCGGGTGCAGCGGGCTTTCAACGACGGCCTTCATTCCGAACCTGTTCGGAACGAACGACTCGACGGGCAAGTTTCCGCCGCCGAACCACACCGAATGATCTTGCCACAACTGCGAGTTCGTTTTCCCCAAGTAGGCAGTCGGCAGTCCGGGGATTTGCGGCGCGGCGCCTGTCGGAAGAGGGATGGCGTCGGCTGCTTGGGCAGGGAAGTACAACCGGAGTATCGTTCCGTTGGACAGGACGATTCGCAATTCTTCGGGGCTGAACAACGATTCGACCTTTCGATCCAGGTTCTCGAAGAGCGCAAGCTTCTCCTTGGCTCCGACGTCGTACCACTCACGTCCGTTGATTTGCGCTGAGGTCAAGGGCACGAACTCGACGGCGCTCGGCACGTTTAGCGACCGAAGCGTGTCATGACCCTTGCCGATCACCACGTTTCGGATATTCGCAAACTGTCCTCCAAAAATCGTCGTGTCTCGGCGGACGGGCACGACCAAGCCTTCGACGAACGCCTCGACTCGCACGTTATCAAAGGTAATGTCATGGACGATTCGATTCGTGCCGATTCCCGTCGGTGAGGCTAGCGCCAGATCGGGCAACAGATTGTAGCGACCAATGATCGTTGCGTTGCGGATCGCAATCTGACCGGAGTAGAACAACTGCACGCCGAATTTCGTGTTCCACACCGTGAAGTCGTCGATGAACGACTGGCCATCGTTCAAGAACGTCTGATGGAACCAGATTTCCAGGCCCTGATTGACGCCGTAGGCCAGATTGTCCTCGAACCGCTTGATGGGGGCGGTTCCGATCGGAATCGCTGGGCGGCCATAGGCGATGGACGGGTCGTCGAGATTGGCCGTGTCGAACATCGCCAAGGAGGAAGACGTGAAATAGCCGTACGCCCCGCTTCGCGTTCCGGCGACGATGTTGCCGACGACCTCGATCCCGGGGCCTTGAAACCAGAACCCATGGCCGTTGTGGCCGAAGTCATGAATTGCACGACGCGTCAAAGGTCCGCCGCTGCCGGAGCCGACGGAGTTCATCGCGAGGTTGTACCGCATGGCGCCGATTTCGTTGCCGTCTTCACCGACGAACGACGCCCCGAGCACGTCGATCGCCACGTTGTACTCCATGACCACGTTGCCCTGATGATTCACGAATCCCCAACCGGGACTGCCGACGACCACGTTGCCTCGCAAAATCCCGGGCGGGATCGCGGCATAGGTGCCGGTGTGGTGAAAGTGAACCGCGTACCGGGCGCGCGGGTTTGCACCCCCCGATTGGAGCACCCCGTTGACGACGACCGGGTCGGTGACCAACTGCGTCTTGTCGGTGCGGCCGAAGCCCTTGACCAAGACGTTTTCCATCCAGGCGTTCGGGCTCTCCGCGAACGCAATATGCGGTCGTTCCTGCGCGTTTGATTCCTCTTCGCCCAGAAACTGCACGTTGCGATTCGTATTGGCGACTTGAATTGCGTACCCGTCCGGAGCGTCGTGGTTATAGGTGAGCCCGCGATTGAGAGTAATCGTCGTGCCGTTGACGGCAGTGATCGTCGCCCGCTCGGAATCGAAGTAATCGCCGATCGGATTCACCCCCGCAATGACCAATTCGTCTCCGACGCGCCACCCGGTCGGGGCCTGTGTCAAATGCAGCACCGAATGATTCTGCATCGGATCAACGGCGAGGGTCGCATACGGGGTCACGACTCGGCCAAACATCCGAACTTCGCCGCGACTGATCAGCCCTCGACTGGCCAGCCCCGGGTCCCACGCAGTGTCGATCGGCCCGCCGTCCGGGAAGATCACCTTCGCCGTGACATGATCGGCGATTGGCGCCGTCGGCGTCCCCACGTGGAATTTTCCCGTTGATCCGACCACGATCGTATCAACTCGCATGACGGTGTCGACGTTCGTTCGGAAAACGAGCGTTCCGTCAACTCGCAGGGTCTTGATCGCCGTCGTCATGATCGCATCGAACGTGATCACGACGTTGCCGGGAATAAAAACCTTCTCGCCGGCGCGCGGCACGACCCCGGCCGACCAGACGCTCGGGGTCGACCAGTTGCCGCTCGACAAGGCCCGATTTGTCGCGTCCGCTTCTTTCGTGATCCAATAGGCGTCGTAGGCCAACGTGCCAGGAAACGGAGGCGCGTTCGTATTGTGTGCATGGCTGCCGGGCGTATAGTTCACAGGCGGATACTGTTCGATTTCAACCGCCATGTAGTTCGAAAGTACGTTGAGCGGCAAAGCCATAAGCTGAGCCCGCGTCAGTTGCGCCCTCACGGCGTCGGACCAGCCGTTGATGACGAACAAGTCCTGCATCAACGCGAACTGGGCGGGAGTCACCAACGGAATCTGATGGTCCAGCAGGTGAGGGAGGTCGTAAACCGTCAGCGATCCGATTTGCGACGGAGTCAGCCACCCGCGTTGCTGCACAGTCATCCACAAGATGAGCGTCTTATCGACCTGCACCGCCTGAATCTGTTGCTGCGTCAACGCGGCCCGCTGGTCGGCGCTGAATTGCACGTTGAAGGTATAATCCTGATCAACCGCGGCAATCTGGGCCAGCGTGAGGTAGGGAATCTGGCTCACCGGCAAAACATGGTAATCACCCAGAATCACGTTCTGGATTTGAGCCGGAGTCAGCCAACCGGCTTGAACCTGCGTGAGCCAAGAGATCCGGACGTCGCCGCTGGGATGCACCGACAACGCCTGAATTTGCGATTGCACCAGCGCCCCGCGCTGCGCACTCGAGAACTGCATGCGAAACGTAAAGTCGTTCGTGACGCCGGCAATTTGAGCCGGCGAGATCAGCGGGATTTGGCTGACCTCCAAATGCCTCCATTCATGAACCGGCAAAGTATGGATCTGGGCTGTGCTCAACCACAGCTTCTGCGGCGTGGTCAGCAGGCTGATCGTGATCGTCGCTGCATTCAGCGCCGGGATCTGAGAGACGGTCAGCGCCGCTCGAGCCGTCGCCTCCCATTGGTTGAACGCAAAGGTGTCGGGGATCGTCGAGATCTGCGTCGGAGTCAGCAACGGGATCTGACTCGGGTCGAGAAATCGGAAGTCCGTGTACGGGAGCGACCTGACTTGTGCCGGCAAGAGAGCCAGGCGCTGCGCCTCCGTCAACAAGCTGATCGTGATCGTGGACACCTGGAGCGACTGGACTTGAATCGAAGTCAACGCCGCCCGGTTGACAGAAGGCCAGGTGTTGAGCGAAGTCGTGTCCGGGATCGTCGCGATCTGCGACGGAAGCAGCAACGGCACTTGCGCCGGCGTCAATTCGTAGAACCGCCAGTAAGGGAGGCTTGTCACGTCGTCGTCGGGGACGTTGGCCGGGATCGGGTCGAACCACTCGACGAGCGAGACGTATTCCGCGTCGCACGTCAGAGCTTCCGCCGCCAGCATACGACGACCTTCGAGGGACTCAAACCGCAGCTTTCTCAGATACGAACGAGAACGCATATTGCCTCAACTCGCCAGCGCGGCAGGGTGAACTCAGATGTTTGTCAATGGGACAGTCCGACTATTCGACATGCGACAGCAGTTGCAGCAATCGAGAAGCGGCGTGCTGCAAGCGGAGACGACGAACGTGCCGACTGAGAGGTCGACTTCGTACCGATGACCAGCGGTCTGCGCCCAACCTGGATATCGGCCTGCGTTGCGAGACGGAGAACGCGATTCTTCGTCGTACTCGACTTCGTCCGAACCGACTAAGCACGTTCCAGGCGAGGCAGACCAGTCACTGCGCCCCCGAACAATGTACTGGCGGCGAAGCCACGCGTCAAAAGAGATCTGAGCGGGCAGAATGAGGAAACTATACCCAAATTGCCGCAAAAGAAGCGATTGCTCCCGAATGGGCGAGCGTAAGCGATTGAAGCAAGAACCTGGCGTGGTGTTTGATTGCGGCAGACCGCGACGTCGGGCCGGCGACAGGGCCTGCTGCCCTTCCTGTTTACGACGGCCAGAGGTACTTGAAGTGAATGGCTTGGCGGAGCGGCCTGGTGGTCTGGTCCGCCGCGAGAGGCGTGGGAGATCGCCAAGCTAGCTCTTAGCTGACAACGGCCTTGCGGAACATCTGGCATCGCTCGCTGCCAGAATGCTCGGGGTCGCTTGGAGAGACGACTACAGCCACAACCGGTCGCACAGTTCTCTGGGGTGCGTCGCTCCACGGAGTTCGCAGCCCGTTGCCCCACGCCGCTCCGCAGCCGCATTCGGCTACGCCTACAGCGACGGCTTCGCTACACGGGGGCGCCTGATGACCCAAACCGTACTCTCATACATATACCTGTGCGGCTCAAGTCTTTGGGGCAGGCCATATGACCTCGTGGAATCCATCGATCGCTGCACCGCCTTTCGATCGAACTTCCTTGAGAAAACCAGCAGGATGGATTCGGCTTTGCTCAGGTTCCCCAGACAAAACGTCTTGTCGAGACTTGCGGGTGGGAGGCTGACATCTGGAATCTCCAGAGGGGCCATGCGCGCCAGGATCGTCAGAAGGGCATCGTCGTCCTGACGGCCACGAAGAGCGCCACGGCGACAATGGCTCCGGCGAACCCGCGCTGCAGCGCAGGGCCGGAGATTCGTCTGCCCAGGGCCGAGCCGGCGCGCATGCCGCCGAGGCCGCCCAGGACGAACAGCGCCGTCGTTTCCAGCGGGATCGCGCGGCCGGCCCAACAGTGCGAGACGACGCCGGCCCCGCTCACCAGCGCGATCACCAACAGCGACGTACCGACCGCTCGATGGATCGCCATGCCGCTGAACATCACCAGCGCAGGGACGATGACGAATCCCCCTCCCACGCCGTAGAGACCGGAGAGAACGCCGCTCAGAACGCCGACCGTCGTCAGCAAGGCGGCGCAGGGGGACGTCAAACGAAGCGTCCCCGCGGCGTCGCGGCGACACGTCGGTCCGTCGTCGTCGGCGGCGGCTAGGCGCGTCGCTCCCGCGCTTCGCATTCCCGCCGCGCGCCACATTCGCGCGGCGACGACGAGCATCAGGAGGGCGAACGACGACAGCAACCAAGTCTCCGGAATCATGCCCGAGATCCACGATCCGATCGGCGCGCCGACCATTCCGGCGCCGGCGAAGAGCAGGCCGGTGGGGAGTTCCGCCTGACCGATTCGCCGCCGCCCCAAAAATCCGATTGCCGCGGTCGTCCCCACCGCCGCCAGGGACACGCCGACCGCCTGGCGCGGTTCGACTCCCAGGCCGTAGACGAGCAAGGGGACGGCGAAGATCGCTCCGCCCCCCCCGGTCAGCCCGAGCGAGAGCCCCACGATGGCGCCAAACGCCAAGGCAGACAGGGTCATCGTTATGGCTCGCCTTGTGTTGCGGTTTCGGTCCGCACGCGGACGGGGGGCGACAATTACGCGACGACGGCGACCTCGTCGCGGACGACGGGCAGCCCGGCGGCGACCCACGCGCGGTAACCCCCTTGCATGTTGACCACGTCGAAGCCGGCGCGCTGCAGGATGCTGACGGCGATCGCCGAGCGGCCGCCGCCGAGACATTGCGCGACGACCGGGCGGTCGCGGGGGAGCGCGTCCAGACTCCGCAGGAGGGTTCCCAGGAAGCGGTGCTCGGCTCCCGGGATCCGACCCTCGCGGAACTCCGTCGCCGCCCGCACGTCGAGGAGCGCGACGTCACCGGCGTCGATCGCGGCCGCCAGGTCGCGCGGCGCCGCCGTGCGATAGTCTTGCGTTCGCAGGCCGCCCGCCTTGACGGCCGCCGCCTCGAAATAGCCGACGACGTTGTCGATGCCGATCGAACGGAGGCTGCGAAGGCGGTTGGGGAGCGACGCCTCGCTCGTGATCAGGTACGTGGGCTGGTCGTAGTCGACGAAGAACCCGGCCCATTGAACGAGACTCGCCGCCGGCACGTTGATCGTGTGCGGGACGTGCCCCGCGCCGAACTCGGCGGCCGTCGAATCGTCGATCACCAAGCGTTCCGCGGCCGTCGGGATCAGTTGCTGCGGGTCGACGGCGGGCACGGGAGGCAGGTTCTTCGTCAGTTCCGGACCGAGTTTGTTGACCCGCTTCATGACTGCGAAGTAGAAGGGGGTCTCCGGTTGGTCGGCGAGGATGTAGTCGACGAATTCCTGCTCGTCGTCGAACTGCAGGGCGGGATTGAAGAGCTTCTCGTAGCCGACGGTGCTGGAGGGGATCGCGCCCAACCCCTTGCCGCAGGCGCTCCCGGCGCCGTGGGCGGGCCAGACTTGCAGGTGATCCGGCAACTCGCGAAATCGCCGCATCGAGCGGTACAGTTGTCGCGCGCCCGCCTCGGCGCTGCCGACGACCCCCGCGGCCGTCTCCAACAAATCGGGCCGGCCGATCGACCCGACGAACACGAAGTCGCCGGTGAAGATCCCCATCGGCGCGGTCGCCCCGCCCCCTTCGTCGGTCAGCAGGAACGAAATGCTCTCAGGCGTGTGTCCCGGCGTGCTGAGTACGGCGAGCTTCACGTTTCCCACGAAGATCGCATCCCCCTCCTTTACGAGCTTGGCGTCGTACTGAGAGGCGTAGGCGTACTTCCAATCCGCCGGGCCTTCGTCCGAGAGGTAGAGCCGAGCGCCGACGCGGTCGGCGAGTTCTCGCGAGCCGGAGACGAAGTCGGCGTGAATGTGCGTTTCCGTCGCGGCGACGATCCGCAGGCCCTCCGCTTGGGCGGCTTGCAGGTAGGGTTCGACGTCGCGACCCGGATCGACGACGATCGCTTCGCCGGTCTTTTGACAGCCCACCAGGTAAGAGGCGTGGGCGAGGGCCTGATCGTAGAAGTACTTCAGCAACATGGCGTGGTTCCTTGGAAGGGCTCCCATGCGGATCTACGGGATCGGGAGAGGGACGAAACGAAGGGACTGGCGGCGGAAGCACGAGCGAGTTGCATCCCTGACGCCGCACCGAGTCTCGACGCAGCGCAGGCGCTCGGAAGGTGCGCATCGGCGACGCGAAAGCACGACCTCCGCCCCGCTCTCTCGCTGACGAGGCGGCCGCCGTGGTGCATCAACCGCAAGCGCTTCGAGGACATAGGCCCCGGCGACGCGCACGCCTCGGCCAGTTCGCCGACGCTGCAGCAACGCCGCAGGACCATTTGACCCATCCGCAGGCGATGCGGCTGGGTCAACGTCCGCAAGCGCTCCGCCGCTTGATCGAGGTCGTTCAGGTCAGTGAGTCGGACCATGGTCGCAACCACGGGCGTCCTCTATTACTCAAATATATCGCAACATTGCGACATGTCAATTGAATAATTCTGGGATTCTCTTTGCCGCCTGGACTGATTCCTCGTCCGCCGCCGAGTTCGCGGGGCGCGGTTGCCGCTCGGCGAGGTCGCCGTGCCGTCGGCGTGGAGATGCTCGATCGTGGCGACCCCGCCCGGACCGAGCCAGCATGTGCCCGTCGGCGTCGTCAAGACGAGCACTAAGCGGTCGATGGCCCGACGCGCTGAAGCCCCTTGAGCGCCGACTGGGCCCGCCCCGCCGGCTCAATGAGGGCCGTTCGCCCGCTAGCGCGGCAGGGCGAACGTTTCTCCCGAGTTGCGACTCGCCATCGGGCGGAACACCCCCGCGACGTCGACGTCGTTCGAGACGAACAGCGTCGATCCGTCGCACATGGCCACGTGCACGCCGCCCGGATGATTGCTCCCCAGGCTCATGTTCGAGTTGAGCGCCTCGACCTTGTCGAACGCGTCGAGGAAGCGCCGCTCGTTGGGGGCGTAACGAACGTTCTTCGCGTTGTACAGCACGCCGTGCGAACTGGAGACGGCGTCGCGATTGCGACTGGTGCTGCCGACGATCCACGGTTCCTGCGGTCCGGCGTCCCACGACAGCTCTCCGAACAGGAGCGTGTTGCTCGTGCCGTCGGCGATCTTCCCGAGCGGCAGCTTGCTGATGGGAAAGATCGTGCCGTTGACGGCGCAGCCGCCGCTTCCCGGGGCGGCGCCCGGGTCCGTCACGGGGGGCGGCGAGGTCGTCCCCGGCGCCGGATCGTCGTGGCAACTGTAGAATTCATACGTCGAGTCCGGATACGGGAGGGCCACCGGCGTCCGTCCCCCTCCCCCGCCGCTGCAGCGCGCGGGCAAGGCGCCGAGATTGCCGACGTAGTGCGACATGAGCGCCGTCTCCTCGACGGCCCCCGTATCGCGTCCGTTGATGTAGGTCTTTTGCAGTTCAGGACCGCTGGGGCAGCGGAGGAACGGCAGCGGGGTGCGCAGCGCCGTGCGGTTGGTCGGCGACCGCCAGTGAGCGTTCTGATCGACCAAGTCGTGGACCGCCTTGTTCTCCATGTAGGGGAGAATCCGCGCCAAAGCGCTGAGCGCCCCGACGTCCTCGTTGTTGACCAACCGGACGTCGCCATGCGGCGGCAACACGCCCAACGCCGACTCGTAGTTGTGCGCGGCGAGGGCGAGCTGGCGCAGGCGATTGATGCAATCAGTCCGCCGCGCGGCCTCGCGCGCCGCCTGGATCGCCGGCAGCAAGAGGGCCACCAGCACGCCGATGATCGCAATGACGACCAACAGCTCGACGAGCGTAAACGCCCGCCGGCGGTCGGGTCCGGACGTGCGCGACTTGCGACTCGGGGCCGTCTCGATGGATCGCATTTCAGGATTCCTGAGGAGAGAAGAGCGGCGTGCATGGCGACCGCGACGCCCCGTTCGCCGGGCAGGCGACGGGGCGGCTCCCAGCCTGCGGTCGCGCGCAGCCCGGCCCGTTCGCCGCGAGGCGGGGCTGTTAAGCAGCGAATACTGCATTGTACCGGGCGAAGAACGTCGTAATGCAAGAGACATGCGGCCGTCTAGCGAAAACAAGTCACTGATTTGCGGGTTTTGGTCCGTTGAATCCGCCCCCCTCGGTCGTCGTTGCCGGGGGCGTTGGCGCGGAGCCGCCGAGCGACGCTTCGCTCGGGGCTGCGAGGTCACGATTGTTGCTGAACCAACCGGGCCCAGATTGCGGGTGTTGCGGGAAACTGTCTCCCCCAGGGCGCGTCCCTCGCGCCCTGGCCGCACTATTCCTCGACGGACGTCGCCAGGAGTTTCGCCAGCGTGCCGGCGAGTTGGTCGAGCGCATCTCGGTTGGGCAGAGTGACGGTCAGCCGCTGTCGGCCCGCGTCGTCCTCCTCGACGCAACCGGCCAAGCGATTGCGGAGTTCGTCGACCATGCGAGGAGGCGCCGCGGCGGCGCGCTCGTCCTGGGCGACCAGCTCGCCGAGAAACTGCAGCGCCGCCCCGAGCAGTTCGCCCCCGGCGGCGGCGACGCGATTGCGTCGGGCCTCGCTGATCGTTGCGAGCGACTCCCGAGACGCGGACGCCGGCGAGGCCGCGACGGACGACCATTGGCTCGCGTCGAGGCCAGCCTCGGCCTTTGCGCCCAACAGCACCTCCAACCGGCTGCGCAGCTCTTCCGCCCCGCTGACCAGCGAGACTTCGCTGACGTCGGACTCGATATCGAGCGCCGCCAGGGCGAGATCCTTCTTGGCCGACAACGTCTGCAAAAGTTGCTCCTCGATCGTGCCTTCGGTGACCAGCAAGTACGCTTCGACAGGGTGCTTTTGTCCCATGCGATGGGCGCGGGCGATTCGTTGTTCGAGGACGGCCGGGTTCCAGGGCAAGTCGACGTTGATCACCGTATTGGCGGCCTGCAGATTCAGACCCGTAGAACCCGCGTTGGTGGTGATGAACAGCCGGCACCGGGGGTCGGTCTGAAACTCCTCGACCAAGCCCTGACGTTGTTTTTGCGGCACGCTGCCGTCGAGTCGCACGTAGCGCAGCTTCTGCGGCTTCAGGACGTGCTTCTCGATCAGCGACAGCATGGTCGTCCATTCCGAAAACAGAACGGCCTTGCGGGCGGGTTCGGCGAACAGTTGCGAGCACAGCTCCTCGAGCCGCTCCAACTTGCTCGAATAGCCGGGGGGATCCTTCGTGCAGAGACAGGTGCTGTCGGCCGCCATGCGGCACATGAGCAGGGCCTGTCGCAGGCGCAACAGATCCATCTCGCTGATGAACGACTTGGCGACGATCGAGGCGACGATCTGCATCTGCCCGCGATGAATGTCCGATTGTTCGTCGGTGGGGGCGACGCGGACGATTTCCGTCGTCCGTTCGGGAAGTTGCGTCAGGACGTCGGCGCGGGTCCGTCGCAACAGGATCGGCGCCAGCGTCCGCCGCAGATGGTCGAGGTGCTTGTAGCCGAGGACCTTGCCCTTCTCGTCGACGACGCGATGACGGTTGAAAAAGCGGAACGCCGGCCCGAGTCGCCGGTCGTCGACGAACTGGACGATGCTGTACAGGTCGTCGAGCCGGTTCTCCAGCGGCGTGCCCGACAGCACCAGGGCGAACGTGCTCTGCAGCCGTTTGACGACGTTGGTCGTCTTGGCTTCCCAGTTCTTGATCCGCTGGCCTTCGTCGAGGATGACGAGGTCCCATGCGACGGACTCGATCGTCGGCATGTCGCGGACGACCTGTTCGTAGTTGCAGATCGTAAAGAACGCGTTCCCCCGGTACTGGGCGGGCCGCTCGGCCGCGGCGCCCGACACGAGCTGGCACGAGCGGTCGGAAAAGCGGCCGATCTCGGCCCGCCATTGCGACTTCACCGACGTGGGGCACACGACCAACACGCGACGCACGTCCGCTTCGCGGGCCAAGAATTCCGCGACGCCGACCCCCTGAATCGTTTTGCCGAGCCCCATGTCGTCGGCGAGGATCGCTCGACCGGCGCCCGCCGCGAACGCGACGCCGTCGAGTTGGTAGGGGAGCAGCTCGACTTTCAGCAAGTCGCGCCGCAAGGGATGACGCGCCGGGTCGCGACGAATCTCCGCCACGAGCGTTTCCATTCGCGACTGGAACAACCGGCGTTGGATGAACTCCTCGGCGTCGGGATAGACGACCACGGGCTGCCCGAGCCGCTCCAGCCGCGTCAGCCGCCGCACGACGTCGTGGACGTCCGTCAGCTCGCGGTCGGTCACGGGCCCGACGATCCGCGCCGCCTCCGCCTCAAGTTTGTGCGGGGCGTCCATTCGCAACGCCAGCGTTTCGCCGCACACGAGGCGGACCGTCAATTCGCGACGTTGGCAGGGGCGCCGCAGCGCCGCGGCCGAAAACTTGGCCTTGGCCTTTCGCAGCACGTGCAGGATGTGCTTGCACGTGCCGAGCGTGTTCGTCCGAAAGTCGGGGCAGGAGCAGTACGACGTCCCCCGTTCGCCCCCGCGAAGGACGACCCGATACGTCCGACCGGAGGCGGCGCTGGTGACGACGTAGTCGCTCCACGGCCGTGCCGGGGCGCTGGACTTCACCCGAAACTTCTCTTTGCGAGCCCGTTCGTCCCGTTCTCCCAGCGCGCGGGCGATGAGCGCCTCCTCGCTCAGGCTCTCGACCGGAATTCGCTCTTTGGGGGGCGCGGCCAGACCGAGGGCCGTCTTCTCTTCCAGGATCAGCGAGAACGACGCCCCCGCATGTTCGCATGGCGCGTCGCAGGCGGTGCAGTTCCAGTGCAACCGCTGCCGGGCGTCGGCCATAAGCGTGATCGTGACGGTCGCGTCGGGAAAGCTGACGCGAAACAGGTCGCCCGCAAGCAGGACGTGCTCGTCGAGCGGAATCTCGTACTGGCCGCCGCGCTGAATCAGCCGTCGGCCTTGGGGCCCGAGCAGCTTGCAGGCCGTCGTGAAATCGAGCCGCGACAAACGATCCCGCAATGTGAGCCGGTGGCTCGGCTTGGTGGTCATGGTCAGGGCCTCCGTGCGACGGGGGATGCAATCCGGCGAGTCACCGGTTAGCTTAGCCGTTGGCCCCGGCCAGACAATCGCGTTCCGCCAATCCGTGCGCCGGCGCCCCCCCGTAGGGTCACCGCCATGTCCGCCTCTTCCAAACGCTCGACCCGGCGCGACGGCACGGGCCGGTTGCGCATCGGCGACGATTGGAACGCCATCCATATCATCGCGTTGTCGCAGTCGAACCCGCTCAAGGCGGTCGCCGAGCTGATCGAAAACTCGATCGACGCCGGCGCCCGGACGATTACAGTCGTCCGCGGCCGCGAGCGGGGGCAGGCTTACCTCAAGGTCATCGACGACGGCGAAGGCGTGCCGCTCGACGACGACGGCCGGCCCAATTTCAAGCACGTTGCCACGCACATTTGCGACTCGCTCAAGCGGCGGCTCAAGGCCCGCGGCATCCAAGGGGTGCAGGGCGAGTTCGGCATCGGGCTGTTGAGTTTCTGGACGGTCGGCGAGACGCTCAGCATGATCTCGGCCGGCGACGACGCACAGACCTACGAAATGCGAATGGCCCGGGACGATCCGAACTACACGGTGACCAAGCTGCGCCGTCTCGTCCCGCAAGTCGGAGTTGAATTGACGATCCGGCCGCTGCTGGCCGGCATCCGGCAATTCAGCGGCGAAAAACTGCAGTGGTACTTGGCCTCCGAGTTGCGCGACCGCATCCGCCGCAGCGGCGTCGAGATCGTCATCGTCGACCGGCAGGCGCGGGCCGAGTACCGCGTCCAGTCTCGCGAGTTCTCAGGGCAGTTGCTCCACCAACTGCCCAGTCCCGTCGCGCAGTTCGGCGACGTGTACGTCGAACTCTATCTGGCTGATTCCGACGTCGGAAACCGCGTCGGCTTGTACCGCTCCGGGACGCGCGTCGTGGAGAGCCTCGCCGAGTTCCCGGAACTGGACCGCCCGCCGTGGACGAGCGGCGTCGTGCAAGGGGTTCTCGACGCTCCGTTTCTGAATCTCACGCCGGGCACACGGTTGGGCGTCATTCGGGACGAGCGGTTTGCGGCGCTCATCGAGGCGCTCGCGCCGTTGGAACACGCGCTCGGGGAGTTGATTGAACAACAACGCCGCGCCGCGGAAGAGCGGACCAATCGCACTACGCTGCAAGCCATCCAGCGGGCGTTCCGGGAGGCCCTGTTGGCGTTGCCGCGCGAGGACTACGACTGGTTCGACGTCGACCGTGAACGCGCAGGCCGCGGGTCGCGCACCGGGCGCGGCGGTTCCAACGACTTGGCGGACGACGCGGCCTCGGTCGACGGCGCCGCCATCGACGACAATCCCCCCGTCCAACGCGAGTTCTTCGAGCATCCCGGCCCGCTCCACAAGGTGCAGATCGCCCCCGCGGCGTGCGTCGTCTCGATCGGCCAGTCGAAGCGTCTTCACGCGCTCGCCCGGGATGGCGGCGGTCGCCAAGTCGACGCTGATCTGACGTTTGCGTGGCGGATCGTCGAGGGGGAAGCCGCGCTGAGCGAAACGGAGGGGGAGTTCGTCACGCTCGCCGCACCGCAGGAGCCGCAATTCGTTCGCGTCGCCGTCGTCGCGAGCCAAGCTGCGCGAACGGCCGAAGCGCAATCGCTCGTCACCGTCACCGATTCGTTGCTGCCGGAGCGGCCCAAGTCGGACACTCGCCGCGGCCTGCCGGAATACACGTTCGAGAAGCGACCCGGCGAGCTGTGGCGCTCGCGCTACGACGTCGCCCAAAACGTGGTCGTCGTCAACAACGGCCACCGCGACTTCGTCTACGCGTCCCGGGCCAAGTCGACCAAGCTCCGCTACCTTTGCCGGCTGTTTGCGAAGGAGTTGGTCCTCCATAACTTCCCCGGCTACGCCCCCGAAGAATTGCTCGAGCGGATGATCGAACTGTCGCTCTACACAGAAGAATCCCTGCGGTGAGTCGGGGCGTCGGAACGGGGCGACTTTGGCCGGTCCCCGCTGCCGCTGCTTGCGCGACGATCAGGCGGTTGGTGCGGAATCTGGCGCAGACGTCGGGCCTCGCCGCGGCGGACGAGTCGATCGCCAACGTCGACGGCGCGCCGGCGATTCGCAATCAACTCGAATCTCCATCAGACGGAAGCGGCCCGTGCAGCGTCGGACAACTGTCCCAAGCGAGTTGGACAGCATCCGGGGGGTTCGCTCCCGCCGGTAGCCGCGGGCTTGGGGGCCAGAGCAACACAATCGTAGGACACTGCCACGGTTTTCGACCCGTTGTGAGGGGGGGCTCGACCCGGTAAAATCAGGCGTTTTGCTGCTTCTGCTTGCGACCCTCCCGATGGTCGCGGCTGGCCGGGGCGTCTTCTTGCGGCGCCCTTCGCGGCGGGTCCGACAGGGCTGCCGCTCGCTTGAAAGGATTTTGCCGTGTCGACAGACGGTCCCAACGACCAAGGCGCCTCCGAAGTTCCGGGGCAGGACCCCGAGGTCGCGGCGATCGCCGCCCGGCTGATCGATCTGCCGATCGAGGACGAACTGAAGGACAGCTACCTCACGTACGCGATGAGCGTCATCGTGAGCCGGGCGCTGCCCGACGTACGCGACGGGCTTAAGCCGTCGCAGCGGCGAATCCTGGTCGCCATGAACGACCTGAACCTGTCGCCCGGGGCGGGACGGGTGAAGTGCGCCAAGATCTCCGGCGACACGAGCGGCAACTACCATCCGCACGGCGAAAGCGTCATTTATCCCACCCTGGTCCGCATGGCTCAGGAGTGGAACATGCGGGCCCTGCTGATTGACAAGCAGGGGAACTTCGGCTCGATCGCCGGCCTGCCCGCCGCGGCCATGCGGTATACCGAGGCTCGGCTGTCGCCGTTTGCGGCGCTGTTGCTCGAGGACCTCAAGCTCGACACGGTCGACTTCGTCCCCACGTACGACGAACGTCATCTGGAGCCGACGGTGCTGCCGTCGAAGTTCCCGAATCTCATGGTCAACGGTTCGGGGGGAATCGCGGTCGGCATGGCCACGAGCATCCCGCCGCACAACTTGGCCGAGGTTTGCCGCGGATTGATCGAACTGCTCGACAACCCCGAGGCGAGCGTCCACGACCTGATGCGTCACATCCCCGGGCCCGACTTTCCCACGGGGGGCGTCATCTGCGGCCGCTCGGGAATCTTGAAGGGCTACCAGACGGGGCGCAGCACGGTGGTCGTCCGCGCGCGGACCAGCATCGACGAGAGCGGCAAGCGCACGCGGATCATCGTTCACGAAATCCCGTACCAGCAGGCCCGCGACCCGGTGATCAAGAAGATCGCCGCCCTGGCGAGCGAAGGCAAGATCCCGGGAATCGCCGACGTTCGCGACGAGAGCGATCTCAAGGAGCCGGTGCGGATCGTCGTCGACCTGAAGCGCGACGCGGATCCCGACATCGTGCTCAACCAGCTCTACAAGTTCTCGACGCTGCAGGATTCGTTTTCGATCATCCTGCTGGCTTTGGTCGACGGCAAACCGCGGGTCCTGAATCTCAAGGAGATGCTGGCCGAGTTTCTGCGTCATCGCGTCACGGTCATTCGCCGGCGGACTCAGTTCCTGCTGGCCCGCGCCCGCAAGCGCAAGCATACCGTGCAGGGCCTGCTGCTGGCGCACGCGAACATCGACGAAGTGATCCGCGTCATCCGCGCCAGCAAGACGCAGGCCGAGGCCAAAGAGCGCCTCATGGAGATCAAGACCCCGGGGGCGATGCTGCAGCGTGCGTTGGGAGACGAGGGATACGCCCAGTTCCAGTCCGAGCGCGGCGTGGCCGAGGAGTACTCGCTGACCCCCGTGCAAGCCGACGCGATCCTGCGGATGACGCTGGGACAGCTCGTCAATCTCGAACAGGAGAAACTGGCGGACGAGCACAACAAGCTGCTCGTCGAGATCGGAGAATACCTGGCGATCCTCGCCGACCCCGCGAAGATCAACGCGATGATCCGCGAGGATTGCGAGGAGTTGATCCGCAAGCACGCCGACGCCCGCCGGACCGAAATCAGCGACGAGGAAGTGGGCGAGGTCGATCTTGAGGATCTGATCGAGGAGGAGACGATGGTCGTCTCGATCAGCCACCAGGGTTACGTCAAGCGCACCCCCGCGAGCGTCTATCAGGCCCAGCGCCGCGGCGGCAAGGGAATCAAGGGCGCCAAGGTCGACGACGACGATCCGGTCGAGCATCTGTTCGTCACCAGCACGCACGACTACCTGTTGTTCTTCACGAACAAGGGGAAGGTGTACTGGCAAAAGGTCTACAACCTGCCGGCCCTGGCTCGCGACGCCAAGGGCCGCGCGGTGGTCAATCTGCTCAACCTGGACGAGGGGGAAAAGATCGCCGACTGCCGAGCGATCCGCGACTTCTCGCTCCCCGACCATCACCTGATGATGGCTACCCGCAAGGGGCTCGTGAAGAAGACCCCGCTGGCCGCGTATGGTCGGCCGATGAAGACCGGCATCATCGCCATCAAGCTCAAGGACGACGATGAGTTGGTCGACGTCGTCGTGACTGGGCCCGGCGACGAGGTCGTGCTGGCCACGGCCCGCGGCATGGCGATCCGCTTCAACGAAAGCGACGCTCGCCCCATGGGCCGCAACACGAGCGGCGTCAAAGGGATCAATCTCGGCAAGGGGGATTCGCTCGTCGGCATGGTCGTGGCCGATCCTGACGCGACGTTGCTGACCGCTTGCGAAAACGGCTACGGCAAACGGACCCCCTTTGGCCCGAACGCCGTCCCGACAGCCGACGACGCGGCCGAGGCGGACGTTTCAGACACCGAGGGGGATGCGACCGACGAAGCGTCAAGCTCGTTCCGCTACCGCACCCAAAACCGCGGCGGCAAGGGCCTGCGCGACATCAAGACGACCGACCGCAACGGCCCGGTCGTCAGCATTGTGCGAGTCGACGACGCCGAGGAATTGTTGATGATGACCGCCCGCGGCAAGATCCAACGGATCCGCGTCGCCGACGTGAGCGTCATCGGCCGCAACACGCAGGGCGTGAAGATCATGACCCTCGACGAAGAGGACGCTCTGGCCGCGGTCGTCCGCGTGCCGAAGGAGGAAGGCGAAGGTGTGGCGGAAGCGACGGAGGAGTAGCGTGTCGGGGCGTCGCTGCCGACGCCAACGCTGATGCGGCGCGGGGACTACCGTGTCTCCTGCCTCTCCAAGCGTCTCACGTGCCAGCGGAACAGCGCGAGAAACGCGAGCGCCAACGGCACGGCCATTGCGGTGAGCGTCGCGGCCTTGCCGTACATCCCCGTCGTCAACGACGACAGGGCGAGCGTCGCCAGCGCGATCCACGCGGCGCCGAGGACGGCCACGCCGATCCCGGACACGATGGCCAGTCGCGGCGGCGCCGCGGTTGCTTCCGACGGAGCATTCTGCGCGCATTGCGCAGCCCATGCGAGCCGCACCGGCTTCCACAAACCCAGCGGCCGGGCCCGGCGATAGAACGCAAGAAGCGTCTCCATGCTCTCGGGCGGAGTCGCCAGCGCCACGCCGATCCACAAGAGCGTGGTCGTCCCCATGGCGAGCACGGCCAGCAGGATGTCGAGCCCTTGCTGGGCCGCGGGGCCGGCGGCCGTCTCGGTCTGCCACCACTCCGTCAGCGGCAGCAGGCGGCCGAGCGCGAAGTAGATGCCGGGGCCGCCGATCGTTGCGGCGCACCACGACCAGAAGTTGGCGCGCCACCACCACCACTGCCCCCAACTGAACGTGAGCGCCGACCCCGCCAGCCCCGTCACCACTACGGCGATCCCCACCAGCGAGTCGGAGAACGACGTCACCGCGATCGACAGTGCCAGAATCACGAGCGTCAGCAGTCGGCCCCACAGGACGGCGCGGCCGTCGGAGAGCTCCGGCCAGATCTGCCGGCAAACGTCGTTCAGCAGCGTCTGAGAGCCGTAGTTGATATGTCCCGCGACGGTCGACATGACGGCGGCCAGCAGTGCGGCCAACGCCAGCCCCAGAAAGCCCGCGGGCAGGTACTCCGCCAGCAGCAATCCGTACGCAGTCTCGCGGACCGCAGGGTCAGCCAGATACAGCTCGGGGTGATGAACAAGCACGCCGAGCGTGGGCAGCGTCAGCAGCGCGAGCATCGCGAACAGGGCGATTTCGCACCACACCCCCACGGTCGCCGCCTCGCGGGCCGATTTGCATGAGAAGATCCGCTGTCCCTCGAACGCCACGCTTCCCCCCACGCCGATTGTCGAGACGATCGCCCACGCGCCGACGATCAGCGGGCCGAACACGCGATGCCCGGGAACTGGGGTCAGCGAGAGGATCTCCGCGGCGTGTTCGGGAAGGCGCTGCTCGATTGCCGCGGCGAGCCCGGTCGGGCCGCCGAACTCCCACAGCACGGCGACGAGGATTCCCGCGTTTGCCGCCAGGATGACGCCGGTCTGCATGACGTCGGTCGCCAGCACTCCGGCGAAGCCCGAGATCCAGACGTAACTCACCATCACTGGCAGCACCAACAGCAACGTGACGGCCTTCGACTCGATTCCCAACAGCGGAGCGAAGATCATGTGGACCCCCAACAGCCCGGCGCCAATCCAAGGGATCGTGCCGATGCATACGCTGTAGATCGACGAGTACATGCGAACTCCGCGGGAACTGCGTCCGCCGAACCGCAGCGAGAAGAACTCGGGGCCCGTGCGAATGCCGAGTTGCCGCCACTTCACCGCGAACAACAGCGCCGCCAGCAAAAGCGCCAGCCCGAATCGCGACATATAAAACCACGCGACCGGCAGCCCGACGACGACGGCCATGCCGCAGTACGCCGGGGCGACGTCGGCGTTGACCAGCGTTACGGCGTAGGAGACGCCGTTGATCCACCCCGGCGCCTTGCGCCCCGCGAGGAAGTAGTCCTCCTCGTTGTCCGGCTTGCCGCGCAGCACGCGGGAGGCCCGCAGCCCCAGCCAGAACGTGGCGCCGAGATAGACCGACACCACGACCGCGTCGAGCCAACCGGCCGACCAAGCGACGGCGAAGAGATCGGCGGCGGCGATGCGATCCACGTGCGACTCGGCCTCGACAGACCTATGACAATTCAGGCGTCCGGAACACCTGCCGAACGGCGCTTATGATGACTGCGACGCTCGCCTTGGGGCTCGCGCCGCGGGGGGGCTCTTGTCACGCGCTTGCCGCGGCGCCTCCTTGCCGCAGGTGTTTCCGAAAGCCGAGCGGCGTCATCCCAAATCGTTTGCGAAACGCGACGCCGAACTGCGTGGCGCCCGCGTACCCGCACGCTTCGGCCACGGCGTCGACCGACATGTCGTTTTGGGCGAGCAGCTCCCGCCCCCGATCGAGCCGCAACCGGCGAATCTCCTCCGCAGGCAATCGGCCGAAGTAGCGCTTGAACTGCAGTTCCAGGTATCTACGCGACACCGGCACCTCGCGCAGCACGTCCTCGACGACGATCCCCTGGTAGGCGTGAACCTGGATGAACCGCACCGCGCGGACGATCAACTGGTCGTCGATCGCCAGCATGTCGGTCGACTGTTTGCCGGTGACGCAAATTGGCGGGATCCGCACCGCCACGGCCGGCGGCTGGCCCCCCTGCATCATCTCGGCCAGCATCGCCGCGGCATCGTGGCCGATGCGCTGGCTTGCCACCGAGATGCTCGACAGGGGCGGCGTGCTGAGTTGGCACAGAAATTCGTCCGTGTCGCCAGCGAGGATCGCCGCTTGGTCGGGAACGCTGATCCCTTCCAGCCAGCAGCTCTCGGCGAGCTGCCGACCGCGACTGGCGTCAACGGCCAGAATCCCCATCGGCCGCGGCAAATTGGCTAGCCACCGCTGGGTGCGGTTGTGCAACTCCTCGCGACTGATCCGTCGCCCGGCCCGATACCCGGGGCGATAGACGAAGCACCGGGACCCGATCGCTTCGACCGCGGCAATGAACGCCCGTTCGCGGGTGCGCGAGTACTCGTTGCTGGGAGGGCCGTAGTAGCCGAAGTAGTGAAACCCCCGTTGGCGAAAGTGAGCCAGCGCCATCTCGGCCCGAGCCGTTTCGTCGGTCAACACTTGGCCCATGCCGGGAACGTCGCTGAACAAATCGTCGACGTTGACCGCCGGCAGGCCGGTTTTCTGAATCTGCTCGAGCTGCAGCGGCGTGCTGATCCGGGCGACGATGCCGTCCCCTTGCCACTGATCGGGCAGCGACCATCCGTGGCCGTAGTCGCGGGGATCGATCAGCAGTTTCCACGGGCCGAACTTCGCGGCGTAGTCAGCCACCCCCTGGGCGACGCTGCGGCCCCAACTGTTGTCCGTCTCGACCAGAACGGCCACCTGCTTGATGCGGCGATCAGGGAGAGCGGGCTGCATAAAGTCGGGGTGATCGGAACGCTGGACTGAGGAACAGGAGAAGGAACTGCGGCAGAGTTCGCCGAGCGACTGACGGAGCGATGCGGACCCGAGCGTCAAGCCAACCTCCGACTCCGCGACCGCTTGGCTCCCTGAGCTTCGTTTGGCTCCGCTCGCTATCGATAACCCACGAAACCCCCATCATACCATCCGCTCTGCGCGTACGATGGAAAAATAATCGCACTTTGTCGACCGGAGCCGTTTCCCCGCCTGTACACTGCTGGATTCAGACGCGGCGAGACTGCTGCGACTTGCCCGCGAGGACTCCGGACGTGGCGGCGCCCCAACTTACTCGTGCCATCGGACTGATCAGCTCGTCGGCTGGAGATGCGGTCGAAGCGGCGGTCATCGACACCGACGGCCGTGACGAGATTTTCCCCCGCGGGGGCGTCTCGTTGCCGTACGACGAGAGTCTCCGTTGGCGGATTCTCGAGGCGACTCACAACGATCTGCCGACGACCGAAATGCTGCGGCTCGAGAAGCAACTCACCGCGTATCATGCCGCGGCGTTCGCCGAGCTGCGGCAGGCCTGCCCCGACGACGTCGCCGCGGCGCAGTTGATTGGGTTCCAGGGGCACACGATTCGCCACCTTCCTGCCGAGGGTCTCACCCTTCAGCTCGGCAACCCGTGGCAGTTGGCCGAGGCGACGGGGCTGCCGGTGGTGAGCGACTTTCGTCGGCACGACATGGCGACCGGGGGCCAGGGCGCCCCGCTGGCGGCGATGTTTCATTGGGCGCTCATGGCCCGGGAGCCGCGGCCGGCGCTCATGCTCAACCTGGCGTCGGTCGCCAGCGTCACTTGGCTAAGCAAGCAGAACGAAATCATCGCCGGCGATACGGGGCCCGGCATTGGTCTGCTCAACGAGTGGGTCGAGGAGATGGCCGGCCTGCCGCACGACATGGACGGCGTCCTCTCGTCAGCCGGACGAGTCGATGGCGAGGTCGTTCGGCAGGCGCTGGAGACTCCCTTCTTCGCTCGTCCGCTACCCAAGGCGGTCGGGCGATATGACTTCGATCACATTGACGTCTCGAACCTGAGCATCGAAGACGGCGCCGCGACGTTGTGCGCGATTAGCGTCGAAGCATTCGCCGCCGCGGCGAAGAAGCTTCCCGAGTTGTCCCCCCTGCTCTGGATCACCGGCGTCGGCAGCGAGCACCCGGTCCTGGTTCGCATGCTCGGCGAACACTTCCCGACGGTACGCAACGTCTCCGAGCGCGGACTCAACCCCCGCACCATGGCGGCCGAGTGCTTTGCTTGGATGGCCGTTCGGCACGTGCGGCGGCTCCCCGTCACCACGCCCGAAACCACCGGCTGTCGTTCGGCCGACTGCGCCGGTTTCATCACCCTGCCGTAGCCTCCTCGGCGTTGCCCCCAGGCGCTTCCCTCAGATGTCGTCACGTCGAATCGGATTCGTCGATTACCGGCTGGACAACTTCCACGCCGAGGTATATCGGAAGGCCCTGCGCGACCCGCTGGCGTCGCGGGGATATCGGCTCGCCGGGGCGACGGCCCTGCTCGCCGACGCGAGTCGCGACTGGTGCGCCGAGCGGGACGTGACCTACTATCCCACGGTTGCGGAACTGGCCCCGCACGTCGATTGCTTCATGGTGTTGGCTCCCTCGAACCCCGAGGTTCACCTCGAGCTCTGTCGACAGACCTTTCCGTTCGGCAAGCCGACGTTCGTCGACAAGACCTTCGCCCCCGACGCCGCGACCGCTGCCGAGATTTTCGATCTGGCCGACGCTTTCGGCACGCCCGTTCAATCGACCTCGGCGCTGCGGAGCACGCCGATTCAGCAGGCGCTCGCCGAGCTGCCGGGGCCGCTCCAGCATCTCGTCGTCTTCTCGTCGGGGACCTCGTTCGTCGAGTACGGGATTCACCCCGTCGAACTCGCCGTAAGCTGCCTGGGACCCGAGGTCCAGGAGATGATGCGGCTAGGGTCCGCGGATCATCCGCTGTTCGTGCTGAAGTTCTCGGGCGAGCGGACCGCGCTGATCGACTTCAATCTGCAGGCCGAGGTCCCGTTCAGCGCGATCCTGTCGAGCGCCTCGGGGAGCGAGCGGATCGCCGTCGACGGCGCCCGGCTGTTCATCGACGCGGCGGCGAGCATCCTCGACTTTTTCGACGCGCGGCGTCCGCTCGTCGATCGGCGCGAGACCCTTGCGGTGCGACGGATCCTCGACATGGCGCTCGACGAGGCGGCCTGGGAACGATTCGCCCCCCTCGACGGTCGGCGCGAACTCATCGCGGTCAAGCCTTCCGCTGCTCCCGGCGTCTTCTAATCTTGCCTACGGGCGCAAATGGGCGACCGCCATGTCGACGCATCTTGGAATCATCGGGGCCGGCGCGATCGGTCGGAAGCATGCCGAGGCGGCCCGCAAGGTCGGCGTCGCGGTGCGGTGGGTTGTCGACCCCTGTCGAGAACGCGCCGAAGATCTCGCTGCGACGTGCGGGGCCGAAGCGCTCGCGAGCCCCGAACCGTTGTGGGGCGATGCCGTCGTCGGCGCCGTGATCGTCGGCGCGCCGAACAAGTGGCACGCCGAGTTGGCCGTCGCCGCGCTCGAGGCGGGCAAGGACGTGCTCCTGGAAAAGCCGATGGGGACCTCCGTCGCCGAGTGCCGACGAATCAACGCCGCTGCGCAGGCCGGCGACCGTGTGTTGCAGCTCGGGTTCGTCCATCGCTACACCGGCGTCGGCCGTACGGCAGAGCGTCTCGCTCGCGCGGGAGCGTGCGGCGAGATCTACCACGCTCGGGCCCAACTGCGCCTCCGTCGCGGCGTGCCGGGCCTCGGCAAGTGGTTCACGACCAAGGAGATCGCCGGCGGCGGGGCCTTGATCGACGTCGGGGTTCACCTCGTCGATCTCGCTTTGCACGTGCTCGGTTATCCCGAGATTCGCGAGGTCATGGGACAGACCTACGCGACCTTCGGCAGGTGGATGCGCGACTACGTTTACCAGGACATGTGGGCCGGGCCGCCCGACTACGACGGGGTGTGCGACGTCGAGGACGCGGCGCACGCCTTCATCCGATTCGTCAGCGGCGCCACGCTCGCGCTCGACGTCGCCTGGGCCGGCAACTTTCCCGAAGCGTCGGTTCCGGCGTCCTCGATGGGATTTTTCGGCGATCGCGGGGGGATGGCCTTCGAACTGTTCGGCGACCACGTCGACCTGACTCGCGAGGTCGACGGCGCCGTCGCGGACGAGCGGATCGACGCCCCCGAGACTGACTTCTACTACGACCAACTCGTCGACTTCCTGGAAGCCGTTGCGACGCGCCGCGTCGCCGGCGCCAGCGGCGCCCACGGCGAGAGGGTTCAATCGATCGTCGAATCGATCTACGCCGACAGCATCGACCGCGGGTGACGTCCCGCCGAGCCGGGGCGCCGTGTCACGCTTCCGGTTCGTCGCCGGCCATGAGTTGCCTGAGGCGTCGCATTGCGCGCAGGTAGCGCATGCTCGCCGCTTGGGCCGAGAGGCCCAGGGCTTCGGCGGCCTCGCTGTTCGAAAGATGCTCGAAGTGCCGCATGACGACGATCTCCTGATCGTGATCGTCGAGTTGGCTGCACGCCTCCTCGAAGCGGCGCTGCAGTTCGTTCCAGGTCGCAGCCGCAGCGGGGGTCAGTTCGGCGTCGCTGAGTTGCGCGACCAGGTCGACCGACGAGTCGTCGCCAGCCGCGGCCACCAGCGGTTGCTCGCGATCCATGCTGCGCCGAGCCGTCTGGCGATGCCGTCGATGGGCGTCGATGAGCCGGTCCTTGGCCATTTGCCGCAGCCACAAGTGGAACGGCATGATCGGATTGGCCAGATAGTCGCTCAAGCGGCGACTCGCCTCGATCATCACTTCCTGCACGATGTCGCTGGCGTCGACGCGGCGTTTGAGCACGCGATCCATGCGCAGGTCGATGAGCCGACGCACGGCCTCGCGATGACGATCGAGCAGCCGGTTGACCGCGTCGTCGTCCCCATGCTGGGCGCCGGCGAGAAGCTGCTCGGTTTTTTCTTTTTCGGGCCACATGGCAGGCGAGCCGTTCAGAACAATCGACGGGATGCAAGCGTCGCTAGCTTCGTCAGGTCGCGGCGGCGCAAATTCCAGTATCGCCGTTCGCCAGCCGCCGGGCAACGCACGCCGGCAGCTTCCTGGGCGAAAGTCCAGCCCCAGGATGCGCTGGCCTACAGATCGACTGCTTTGGCGCATCTCTTGCCGATCGGTTGCGTCTCGTCCCGGGACGAACGGCGGCCGAAGCGGACCGCTCCCGATCTCCGGGGCGTTACCGCCCTGTGCGCCGCGCGGGATTGCCCTTGTGGGGCCGTTCTGCGGTTTGCTACAAGCCGCGCCGCCAGTCGGGATGACGCTGCGCACAGTGCGTGCGCGGCGGTTGCGTTCCTCCTTGCGGCGGCCCTGCGCGGGCTCCAGAAGGACCTTTCATGCTTCTCGATCGATTTGCCTCGTTACGCCTCGTTCGTCCCAGCCTCGCGCTGGCGATTCTCGCCTGCGCCGGGGTCGAGACGTTCGCCCAAACCAACGCCGGACGCGGCGCCGCGACCCCCTCGCGACGCGATCGAGTCCGCACGGCCGACGCCGCAATGACCGACGCCGACAAGGCCGCGGGCCGGGCGCTCGACTCGCTGTTCGCCGACCGCCCGCCGGCCGACCCCCTGGCCGACGCCGCCGCGGGGGCGATGGGAGTCAAGCAAAGTCAGGCGCTGCGCCGCAGCGGGTTCGAGGGGACGCTCGTCCACAACCCCGACCAGTCCGACGGCAATCCCCCCTACGCCCTGACCGATCGCTACGGCGGCATCGTGCGATACGTCGAGCCTGTCCCCGGGATCGAACTCGACCGGTACGTGGGGCAGACGGTCGGCGTGCTGCGCGACACGGGGCACACGCTCCTGGCCAGTCAACTCAATTTGCCGCGCACCGCAGGCTCGCGTCCCGCGGCGCTCGGCGGCGTGACGCTTGCGCAGCACGTCGAATCGGTCCCTCCCGGGATGGTCGTCGAAGAGGGCGCCGAAATGTTGTCCATGCCCGAGGGAGAGGATCCGCTCTACTTGGACGACGGACTCGACTTCCACTCGCATCGTATGCACATGGACGGGGGCTGTCCGCAGTGCGGCAGCATGATTTGCCCCCCGGGGGGCTGCGGATTCGGCGCCCGGCCGATCTTCTACGCCCGCGGCGACTACATGCTGATGTGGGCCAAGGGGATGCAGATCCCCCCGCTGGTGGTTCGCGGCGAAGTCAATGACAACAACACCCCCGCCGTTCCCGGCGACGACTTCTTCGACAACGCGTTCGTCGTCTACGGCAACGAGGAAATCCTCAAACGCGATCGGAGCGGCGGCCGAGTCATTCTCGGCTACTGGCTGGACGACTACGGCCAATTGGGGATCGAGGGCGAATACCTCGGCCTGGGCAACGTCTCCGAACGATTCACCGACGGCGGCAACGGAACCTTCCCCATCGTCGGCCGGCCGTTCATCGACGCCACGACCGGGTTCGACGCGGTCGAGGACGTGTCGTTCCCCGGCATCATGGGGACCGTCACCGTCGATTCGGAGAGCCAGTTTCAGTCGGCCGGCATTCGGCTGCGACGAAACCTGTGCTGCGTCTCCGGCTGCGGGCCCGATTGCGGCGACTGCGTCGGGTGCGGCAGCGCCGTCGGTCACGGCGGGCTACTGGCCGATCCGTTCTTCCCGATGTTCGCCCGCGGCTCGCGGCACGTCGATTTCCTGGCCGGCGTGCGATGGGTGCAGCTCAAGGAAAACCTGCGGATCGTCGAGGACCTGGAAGAAACAGCCACGCCCAACACGACTTTCTTGCTGACCGACAACTTTGCGACGAGCAACGAATTCTTTGGCGGCGAGCTGGGATTCATATGGGAATGGCGCGATCGCCGCTGGGCACTCGACGTGCTTACGAAGATGGCTCTGGGAAACAATCGGCAGCAGGTCGCCATCAGCGGCTCGACCTTGCGCGACCGCGGCACGACGATCGAAACGCTCAAGGAAGACAGCGGGTTGTTGGCTCAGCCATCGAACGTGGGAGTCTACGATCGCAACGTGTTCGCCGTGGTCCCCGAGATCGGCGTGACGCTGGGGTACGACATCACCCAACGGTTGAGGTTCAACGTCGGCTACTCGTTCATCTACTGGAGTCGCGTGGCCCGGCCCGGCGAGCAGATCGACCTGGAAGTGAACCCCGATTTCCTCGACTTCGACCCCGACGCGCCCCCGGTGATTCCGGCTCGGCCGCGGTTCGAGTGGCGAGATTCCGACTTCTGGGTCCAGGGCGTGACGCTCGGGTTCTTGTACCAGTATTGATCGACGCCGCTCGTCGACCGTCGGTCGCGACTGCCAAACGAACGAGGTCGCGGGGCACTGGGCGCCGCGACCTCGTGGTGTTGAATCGCTTTTGGGATTGCGCGTGCGCGCCGCTCACTCGGCCTTCTCGCCGTCCTTCTTTTCAGGCTCTTTGAGCAAATCCTCCAGCGCCCCTCCCGGCAGCTTGCCCGCGGCGATCAGTTCGGCATACGTGGGACTCTTCTCGTCCTTAGGGTTCGAGCGCATCTTGCCGACCTTCTCCAGCGTCGCGACGATCTTCTCGACGTCCTTGGCGTCCTTCTTGCGGTCGAGCAACTTGCCGAGCTCGACGCCGTATGCGTTCATGTTGTGCTTGTCTTTGAGCCCTTGGTGACAGACGCAGCACTTGGCTTTCTTCTTGACCAGTTCCTGAAATTCCTTGCTTTCGTGCTCGTCGACGTACTTCTTCAGGAACTCCTTCTGAAACTGCGGGACGGCCAGGGCGCGGTCGGTCGCCCCAGCGGCGACGACCAGCGCGACCAACGACAACATAAGCTTGCGCATCGTGAACATACCTTGCAGGAAAAACGGGCCGACCGGCTCGCGACTCTCGCAGAACCGCCCGGCAAGAGCGAAAAACCAGTAGAATCAGCCGACCGGGGGCTGTCAACGCGGGGGTCGCGGGGGGACGTTGAACCGGCAATTTGCGGAGAAATGCGGGCCCCCGCCCCACTCGCTGCAAGCAGGTTCGTGGACGACAATGCTACGTCATGTCCGACGCTGATCTTACGCAGCAACTCCCCGCCGAGTTCGTCGAGCGGTTGCAGAACATCGTGCCGCGCGAGCGGTTCGAGGCCGTGCTGCGCAGCTTCGCCGTCGCCAAGCGTCCCAGCGGCCGCGTGAACGCGTTGCGCGCGGATCCGCGCGCCGTTCTGGCGGAACTGCGCGCCGCGGGAATCGGGCTTGAGCCGGTCGCTTGGTTGCCCGAGGGGGCGACCCTGCCGGCGGAGCAAAAGCCGCTCCTCACCGCCTCGCCGGCCGTCCTCCAGGGGCGGTTCTATGTCCAGGGGCTCGCCAGCATGCTGGCCGCCCCGGCGCTCGCGCCGCAGCCGGGCGAGGAGGTGCTCGACTTGGCCGCGGCGCCGGGGGGGAAGACGCTCCACCTCGCCGCGCTCATGCAGGGCGTCGGGCGGCTGGCTGCCGTCGAGTCGGTGCGGGGACGGTTCTTCACGCTCCGCGAGAATCTGGCGCGAGCCGGCGCCGAGTTCGTCGACACCTATTGCGCCGACGGCCGGACGATCGGCCGCAAGACTCCCGAACGTTTCGACCGCGTGCTGCTCGACGCCCCGTGCAGCAGCGAGGCCCGGTTCCAATGTCGCGACCCGACAAGCTGGCAGTATTGGGGCCCGCGCAAGATCGCGGAGAACTCGCGCAAGCAGAAGGCGTTGTTGCGTTCAGCCCTCGAAGCGGTCAAAGTAGGGGGCGTCGTGCTGTACTGCACCTGTGCGCTGGCGCCCGAGGAGAACGAACTGGTCGTCGCCCACACGCTGCGGCGGTTGGCCGGAGCGGTCGAGTTGGCGCCGCTTGCCGTACCGGTCGACCACGTGCAACCGGGGCTCGCCGCGTGGCATGGCAAGTCGTTCCCCGCGGAGTTGGCCCGCTGCGTCCGCGTGCTGCCGACCGGCGACTGCGATGCGTTTTTTCTCGCCAAGCTCGTCAAACTCCGTTCGTTTGTTTGAGAGACCGACTCTCGCGGCGCGGCCGTCCCCTCGACCAACGATCGTCGCTCCAGGAGCGCACCTGCCATGTCTGACCGCATTTGTCTGTGGGCGGCCGCTGTAACGGCCGTTGCGATGATGACCCAGCTCGATCCCGCGTTTGCTCAGGCTCCCCAAGCGTCGCCGGAACTCGTCGCGGCCGCCGAAGCCCGCACGTTTGCCG
Source organism: Pirellulales bacterium (assembly GCA_019636345.1). Taxonomy (NCBI): domain Bacteria; kingdom Pseudomonadati; phylum Planctomycetota; class Planctomycetia; order Pirellulales; species Pirellulales bacterium. Next base: position 178,275 of record JAHBXQ010000007.1, read on the forward strand.
ACGGCGTCGGGGGGACGCTTCCCTATCGACTGTTGCGTCCGCTCGAGGTGACGGTGGGGGTCGAGTATCCCCTGTTGGTGTTTCTGCATGGAATGGGCGAGCGAGGGGACGACAACGTCCGGCAGCTCATTTGGCTGGAACCGCTGGCCGACGAGGGTCTTCGTGCTCGGCATCCGGCGTTCGTGGTCGTGCCGCAATGCCCGCTCGATACGGAGCCCGGTCCGCCCCGTTCGATGTGGACGCAGCGGCTGGATCTGAATCAGCCTCCTCAGGCCGCGCCCGAGCCGGCCCCCGCGATGAAGATGGTCATGGGGATCATGGACGCGGCGATCGAGGAACTGCCGATCGACGCTCGGCGGATCTACGTCGCCGGGCTGTCGATGGGGGGGTACGGCACGTGGGACCTTGCGTGGCGTCGCCACGAGCAACTTGCGGCGATCGTCCCCATCTGCGGCGGCGGCGACGTCGACAAGGCGAAGCTCATCGCCGACTTGCCGACTTGGGTCGTTCACGGCGGCGCCGACCCGGTGGTGCCGGCGGCCAATTCGCGTCGAATGGTCGCGGCGCTCGAGCAGGCCGGCGGCAGGCCGATCTACACCGAATTAGAAGGGGTCGGCCACGACAGTTGGTCGCCGGCGATGGAGAATCGCTTGCTGTGGGACTGGTTGTTCGCGCAGCGGCGCAAGTAGTTCGCCGGCGGCTTGTTGTCGCGGACGACTCAGAACTGCAAGAACCGCCAATCGACGTACAGCCCGAACCACACGACTGCGGAGATCACCAGAACGTTGATCGCCAGCGCCGCCGGCATGCGCCAATTGCGACTCTGTTCGGAGAAGAAATCGTTCTTGAACAGGAGCCACAGCGAGTAGAGGCTCAGCAGCGGAGGCAGCAGCCCGATGCCGATGACCGCAGCTCGCCAAGCGCGGATCAACTCGTCGGGCAGCGGGTCCGCAACGACTTCGTCCTCGTCGAGGTCGTCGTCGTCCCAGTCTTCAGAGAAATCGTCGTCGAGTTCATCGTCGGGGCCGCCGTCTCGCTCGTCGGCTTCCTCGGTTGGCCGCGATGCGTGCTGTTCAATCAGTTCGCGGGCTTCCTCGGCGACGTCGGCCGTGACAAGAAGGCGCACTCCCGCGACTCCCGGCCCCATGTGCCACAGCGTCCCGGCCGCGACTTCGCCGTGAGTGCGAACGACAAAGCCCTGCTCTTCCAGGAGTCCGCGCACCAGCGCCGCTTCGACGGGCGAAGCATAGCGGGCGACCTCGACAAGCGGTTGGGGCATGGGACGATCAGGCTGCGGTCGATTGACGTCCTGGGGGCTTCGCTGCGCTACGACCCCAGCCACCCTGCCACCCTGCCTGGGAACGCAACCGGCGTCACGGCCAGGCTGCGCGGGGACGGGTTGAATGCTGCGACTCATGGTATAGTAGCGGCATCGTCCTCGTCGATCGGCAAATCGAGTCGAGACCACCGATGCAGAAGCATTTCGTCGCCGGAATCGCCGTCTTGGCCTGTTGCATTTGGTCGTCGCCTCGCGTTCATGCCGCCCGGTGGTCGATCGCCTATCGCGGCACGTTCACGCTCGACAACAACGGTTTCAACGCCAGCGAGTTGAGCGGCATCGCCTTTCGCGGCCGGGTCGGCGGGCTGGAGTCGACCCCCTGCACGTCGTGCGGGTTCGTCGCCGTGCAGGATTCCAGCGCGAGCGTGCTGGCGATGAACTTGTCGTTCCACGCCAACGGGTCGATCGCATCGGCCGTCGTCGTCGGGCAGACGACGCTCACGGCCAATCTTGACTACGAGGGAATCGCCGTCACCGGGCTGTTCGAGCAATACGGCGGCGTCGCCTCGGCCGTCAATCGCGTGCTCGTCAGCGACGAAGCGACCCCCGGGATTCGCGAAGTGCGGCTCGACACCGGCGCGGTCGTCGCGACTGTGCCGATCCCCGCGGTCTATGCCCACGTTCGCAACAATCGCGGGTTCGAGGCGCTGACGACCTGGAACCGCTCGAGCGACGGTTTCCGCATGGCCGTGGCGAACGAGGAGGCGCTGACGATCGACGGCCCCGCGGCCGGACTTGCCGGCGGGACCGTCGTTCGGATTCAGACGTACGACGTGGTAGGCAACCCGACCTTCAATCTCAGCTACCAACCGCGGCAGCAGTGGGCCTACGTCGTCGACCCGATCCACGGCGGCGCATCCACCAGCAGTCAGACGCAAAGCGGACTCGTCGAGATGGCGGCGATGCCGGATCGTACGCTGCTCGCCTTGGAACGCTCGGCGGCGCTGACCGTGCCGGTGCTGCAGAATCGGCTCTACGAAATCGACCCGACCGGCGCCACCGACGTCGGCGGCGCGGCGTTTGAGGCCGGGCTCGTCGGCCAAAGCTACGCCCCGGTCGGCAAGGAATTGCTCTGGAGCGGGACGATTGGCGGGGTATTCGGCGAGAACCTCGAAGGGCTGACCCTGGGGCCGCAACTCGCCAACGGCAATTGGACGCTGGTCGGCGTGGTCGACAACGGCGGCAGCGGAGCGACGACTCTCGTTTCGTTCGAGGCGACGCCGATCGTCTCGGCCGACTTCGACGTCAGCGGCGCGGTCGACGGGAGCGATTTTCTTCTCTGGCAGCGCGACTATCGGGCAATTCCCCCGTGGCTTGCCGATCAGCGCCCCGGCGACGCAAACCGCGACGGCCAAGTCGACTCGGCCGACTTGGCCGTGTGGCATAGCGGCTTCGGCGCGGCTGCCAGCGTCATGAGCCGGCCCGTCCCCGAGCCGGGCGCCGCAGTGCTCGCGATTTTGGGAACGGCGCTCGTTGCGACGACATTGGAGAGTTCGGTCGGCTTCGTCATGCGGCGCGCGTGCGAGACGCGGGCGAAGTGAAGTCGAGCGTTGCAGGCCACTCGAGGAGCTCGGGCGCCGACGGCAGTTCCAATCGCTCGCGCAATCGCCGGGACCAGTGAGCGCCGAAGTTCGCGACTGAGTTGTACGCGACGAAGAAATCGCCGCGCGGGGTGAGACGGTAGGCGGTCGAAAGTTCCAACGCCTCCCGCAGGCCGCGGACCACGTCGTCGGGATTGTCGTGCCGGCAGACGACCCCGAGGTCGAATTGTCGGACCGACTCGCCGATCCAACCGGAGTCGATTCCCAGAACGGGCCGGCCTGCGGCGGCCGCGGCGACGACGATGCTCGACGAATGGGCGTGGCCGGGATAGAGCGCGGCGACGACGTCGGCCCCGTCGATTGCCGCGGCGAACTCGCGCGCGTCGAGATACCGATCGAGCGACTCGACCCGATCCGACTGCAGCAAATCGCGACCGTTGCGATGGAGCCAGTCGCGGACGGCCGGATCGGCCTTGCCGGCCAGGACGAGTCGCGTCCCTGTCGGAATGCGACGCAGCGCCTCGACCAGTTGCGGCACCCCTTTGCGAAGTTCGATCAGTCCCGCGACGACGATGATCTTGCCGTTCTCGCGCAGGCCGAGCAGTCGCCGTGCCGCGAGCTTCTCAAGCTTCGTCGCCGGGTCGACCGGGTCCGGCATGAGACGCACGCGCGCCCGCAGGCGGGGGTGAAGTCGCTGGATTTCGCCGACCGCGCGGCGATCAAGATGAAAGATCGTCGTCCACGGACTGCGAGCCAGTTGCATCACGTTCAGCCGCCGGCGGAGTCGTCCGCGCCAGCTTCCGTCCGGGAGGACGTAGCGTCCCCCGATCAGCAGCGTCTCGGCTTCGACTTGGGGCGCCGCCAGCCGCCGACGAATCTCGCCCGGCCACGACGCGAACCGAGCCAGCAGATTGCCGTACGGGACGTACACGTGCTGCGGTTCGGCGGCGCGAATCGCGGAACGCAGCCCGCCGTATGCAGCGGCGATCCCGCGGGGACCAGTCACCACCACGCGGCGCCGATTCCGATCCCACTCGAACTCGTCGAGCAGGTGCAGGCGAAACGCCGATTCAATCGCACCAAGCTGAACGGCAAATTCCAGCGACTCGGCGGCCTGACGACTGGTGGCCAGAGTCAGTTCGCAGGGGAGCTTCGCGAGTTCGCGCACCATGCGCGCGGCGTGGGCCAGGTTGTGACCCAAGAACTGCGGTTCGTAAATCAGCACCCGCATGGCCCGCCGCAGTGGCTGAAGATCGTGAGGTTTGAGCCGGACAAAAGCGCGGAACGATAGCACTTCGCCGCCGCACGCGAAAGGCGAGATTGCCTGCTTCGCAGGCATGAAGAGCATCCCCGGGCTCCTGCAAAATGGCTAGCCGATCTCGTCGCACGGAGCGGTAACACCCGCCCGCTTGCTAGCACCGGCGTGCCGAGAGCCGGGCATGGCCATGCCCTGGGCCGCCCTGGGCGAAACGTCGATGCGACCGCATCGAGTCGGCTACGTCAGTCGCGCTTCGACCCAGCAACTCGGGTCTTCTTCGTAGGGAAAGCTCGGCCCCGTGCTGAGCGTCTGCAGGCCCCGTTCACGGTCGAGCACCGCATAGGTGAAGCCGATCTGCGACTGCTGTTCGGGGTCGTACCCCCCGAGCGCGGCGGCCGCGGCGACGGCCGTGAGTTGGTATCCGACCGCCGACGACTTGGCGAGCGCCTGCAACTGACGCGGACGGACAGGCGCGGCGTTTTCCCGCGCGCGGTTGACGAGCAGTTGATCGGCAAGCGGCTGATCGCCGGCGCTTCCGCCGCCGCGCGGCAGGAAGACGAACCGATGGCAGTATCGGCTGGCGCGATGGATGTTGAGGGTGCAGCGGGTGTCGACCCACACCTGCAGCCCGTCGCTTTCCTCGAGTCGCGAGTCGCGACACCAGGGCAACTGCGTCTTGCCCGCGACGTGCACCTGCCACACAAGCCCCGCGGGGTTCCAGCCCATGCGAACCTCGGCGAACGGCTCATCGCCGTCGAGCCGCCCCAGCGCCGGCAGGGCGAACGATTCGTCGAGCACGAGCGAAGCGCCTTTGGTCGGCATCTCGAATCGCTTGACGTCGATCGAGAATCGAAAGATCTGCCGCGGGGGCAGGAGGGACGGGTCGAAAGGTTGAGACACGAGGGTTCGGAGTTCGGACGGCGGTTAGGGATTGGAGATCTGGGATGGTGCGTGTCGCTCTCTGCGGGCTCCTGCCTCGCGGACCATGGTTTGCATCTTACGCCCCGAGAATTCGAGCCTTCCTTACAATTGGCGCGAGATCAGACCAAAGTCAAGCGCCAGCACGAACGCCATGAGGGAGACGATGAACGCGAAGCCGATGGCGTGCAACGCGACGACGAACTTCTCGCTGGCTGGGCGGCCGCGGACTCCCTCATAGGCCAAAAACACCATGTGTCCGCCGTCAAGGATCGGGATCGGCAGGAAGTTGATAACGGCCAAGTTTGCGCTGAGCATCGTGAGGAAGGTGAGCAGTTTGCCCAGCCCGTCGAAGGCCGAGTACCCCGCCGCCTTGGCGATCGTGACCGGCCCCCCCAGCGCCGTGAGCGGCACCTGGCCGTCGCCGATTTTCTGCAGGAAGCGGTAAACCAGCCCCAACGAGCGAACCGTTTCGTCCCAGCCGCGCTGCAGTTGTTCGTCGAAGGTTGCGGCGATTCGCGTCCGAACCACCGGCGTGAAGCCCAAGCCGCGGTCGGGCAAGAATCGGGTCTGCGAGGCGACCGGGGTCATGTCGACGACGGCCTCGGTCTCGCCGCGCAGATAGGTCAGCTTGACGCCCGAACCCGGGGGAAGCAGTTGCATTTGGGCCATCAGCCCGGCCCACGAGTGTTGGGTCTTCTCATTGAAGTCGAACTTGATCTTGCCGATCTCTTTCGCTTCGGCTGCATCCTTGTGATCGGGAGGCGCCACGAACGCGGCCCGGACGAGGATGTCGCCGCTGCGGAGCCCGGCCTTGTCTGCGGGACTGCCGGGGGCGACCGAGTCGACCTTGTTCAAAACGCGATAGGCGATCCCCAACGCAGGCGCGGGGACCGGGTCGTCGCGCTCCAGCGGCTCCTCGATCCAAGCGACCGGCCGCAGCGGGACGACCTTCGAGGCGGTCGGCTCACGCCCCTCGGCGGCGCCCCGCGCGCTGCGGATCGTCAGCCGCACGTCGCGATTGTCGGCTGCCATTTGCCGCAGCACCTCGGGCAGCGCGATCGGGTCGGGATGCGTCAGCGGCGACGGGGCCGCGGGATCGGCCGCCGCGGGGTCGGCGATCTGGTCGAGGAAGTCGCCCGCTTTGATCCCGGCCTGCGCGGCCGGCGAACCGGATTGCACCGCGACGATCTGCCCCATCTCCATCGACAACCCGAACTCGACGGCCGCCTGCGGGGGAAGCGACGTCTCGACCTCGCGTGTCGACGATTCGCTCTCATCGCCCCTCGCATCGCCGGCCTTGTCCGCATCTTCTTTGCTCGGCTGGCGTCGCACGGTCAGGTGCAGCGTTTCGCCGGGCCGTTGCACCGCGATCGCGGCGAACGCGGCGAAGTCCGCAATAGGCTGACCGTCGACGGCGATTATTTCGTCCCCGCCGACGAGCGCGGGCGAAGCCTCGGAAGCGGCGCTCCCCGGGCGGGCCGGCATCTCGGCGGCCAGCTTGAGCGACCGCGGCGAAACGACGCCGATGCGAACCAACCCGCCCGAGACGCCCGCCTCGGGCTTGAGCGTCTCGGCAAACTCCTTCTCGCCGCGGCGGAGCACCATCGGCACTCCCGCGTCGAGATCGGCCAAGGTGACGGCGCCTTGCAGTTCGTTGTACGAGGGTTGCTCGATGTCTCCGATCCTGACGATCTCGTCGCCCGGCAGGATCCCCGCGCGCCATGCCGGCGAACCGGGCGCCGTTTGCGACACCTCGGCCGGCATGTACGGCACGCCCAAGCCGTAGGCGACCACCGCGAAGATGAACGCGAAAATCACGTTCATCACCACTCCGGCCGAGATGATCGCCATCCGCTGGGGAACGCTCTTGGCCATGTAGCTGCGACGGTCGACGAGAAACTTCTGTCCGTCGGGGCCGACGACTTCCTTGGCGTCGGCCGGGCTGCCATGGGCCTGCGACTCGCGGACCTGCTCGGCGTAGTTGGCCGGGTTGTCGTCCTGGCCGAGCATCTTCACGTAGCCTCCCAGGGGGAGGATGCCGATGCCGTACTCGGTTTCGCCCCACTTGCGGCTGATCTTGTAGCCGCCGATGTCGAAGCCGATGAAGAATTTCTCGCACTTGACGCCGCACATTTTGGCGACGGCGAAATGCCCCAGTTCGTGGACGAAGATGACGAATCCCAGGCCGATCGCGGCCTGGAGGATTCCCCACGCGTAGGGTCCGTACCCGCTGACGTCAAAGGCCGCGACGAGAGCCGCGCTCATGCACATACCCAACGTGATATCTCCTGGCGCGCCCACCGGTCGAGCTGGCAAAGCTGCTCGAGCGTGGGACGCGATTCAAATTGATGGGCCTTGAGCACGCTGCGGCAGGCCGGTACGATCTCGGTGAAGTGGAGATCCCCCTCCAAAAACTGAGCGACCGCGGCCTCGTTCGCCGCGTTGAGCACGGCGCCGGCCGAGCCCCCTGCCCGGGCCGCCTCCTCGCCCAGGGCAATCGCCGGAAACCGATCGCGGTCCGGGGGTTCGAACTCCAGCCGGAACGGCTGACGCCAGTCGATCCGCCGCGCGACCCCCGCCACGCGCTCGGGGTAGTGCAGCGCGTATTGAATCGGCAACCGCATGTCGGGGGGACTCATCTGGGCGACGACCGAGCCGTCGACGAACTCGACCAGCGAGTGGACGACCGACTGCGGGTGGATCACCACCTCGATCTTCTCGGCCGAGACGCCGAACAGCCAGCGGGCCTCGACGATCTCGAGCGCCTTGTTCATCATCGTGGCCGAGTCGATGGTGATCTTGGGGCCCATGGTCCAGGTGGGGTGGGCCAGGGCTTCGGCGACCGTGATCTGTTGCAGTTCGTGGAGGGGCCAGTTCTTGAACGGGCCGCCGCTGGCCGTGAGGACCAGCCGAGCGACTTCCTCGGTCGAGCCGGATTGCAGGGCTTGGAACAGCGCGCTGTGCTCGCTGTCGACCGGCAACAGTCGGCCCCCTTTCTCGGCCACGAGCCGGCTCACCAACTCCCCGGCCATGACCATGGTTTCCTTATTGGCCAGGGCGACCGTCTTCCCGTGTTCGAGGGCGGCCCAAGTGCTTTCGAGCCCCGCGCGGCCGACGATCCCGGCAAGCAGGACGTCGACGTCCGCGTGCTGGGCGACCTTGGTCAGGGCTTCGGGTCCGACGAGCAATTCGCAGTTGCGGGGGAGCTTCTTGCGATCGAGCCGGACGGCCGCCTCGGGGTTCGAGGCGATGATCCAGCGAGGGCGAAATCGCTTGGCCTGGGCCGCGAGCTCGTCGACCCGCGAGTGGGCCGACAGAGCGATCGCCTGCAGGGCGCCGCCGCTGGCTTCAATCACCTCCAGCGCGCTGGCGCCGATGCTGCCGGTGGATCCGAACACCGCAACGCGTTTGGCAGCAGTCGTCATGGCAGGTCGGCGTCCGTGCGAAGGGGGGATGGGTCGGTCGTGACCGCGCGGGGAGCCGTTGCGGTTCACGCCAGGGCGCCAGCGGGAGGGGCGTCGGTCTGTCGGGGCGGGCGTTCCGCGAAATCGGCAATATTGCCACAATCGAGCCCCCGCGGCGCACCAACTTCGCTGGGGCGACGTAGGAAGCGAGTCGCTCGCAATCGCATCCGTTCGTAAGCTGGAGGCAGGGGAGCAAGCAGGCCGACCGCCGACCGATCCCGTATTTTAGGGGTCTGTGCGGGGGGCGACAAGCGATCCTCTCCCCTGGGACGCCGCAGCGGCGCATGCTCGTTGTGACGCCGCAAGTGCTACCCTACCATTAAGATAGGTCGCTCTCGCCCGTGCGGCGAACCGTGCGACTGCCGTCCGCCTCGCCCTGACTCCCGCCGCTGCCATGGATCAACCGACCAAAGACCCGAAACGCTCGCCCGAGAAGAAGTCGGCTGCCCCGGGCAGCAATCTGCTGTGGTACCTGCTGGCGATCGGGGTCGTGGCGCTGTTGTTCGCCACTGCGTTCAACAACGTCGATACGCTCACCCTGTCGATGAGCGATCTGGAAAAGCTGATCGCGGCCAGCAAGCCGGGGCCGGACGGGGAACTCGACTACATCGTCGTCAAAGTCCAGTCCGAAGGAACGCCGGCGCAGCTCATGCTGCGCGATCCGCGCGAGATTCGCATCGCCTCGAACGTCGTTACCGGCACGGTGGAGCGTTCGGTGCAGTTGCTCGACAACGCCCAGGCGGTCGAGGCCGCGCGCGATCCGAACAAATCGGCTGAGGACGAGAACGGCAAGCGGAAGAAGTTCAGCGTCGATCGTTCGCCGACCGAGACGCGACTGGCCGATCTCTTGGCCGAAAATCAAGTCGCCGACTGGTCGTACGCCCCGCCGCCCAGCCCGCTGTTGTCGTACGTGCCGATCTTTCTGCTGACCGGCATGTTCGTGCTGTTGATGATCGTCATGCTGCGCCGCATGGGGGGGGCCGGTTCGCCGATGGCGTTCGGTCGCAGCCGCGGCAAGCTGTACGCCCAGGAAGACATCGAGGTCACCTTCGACGACGTCGCGGGGATCGACGAAGCGGTCGACGAGCTGCGCGAGGTGGTCGACTTTCTCAAGAACCCCGAGCGATATCACCGGCTCGGCGGACGGATCCCCAAGGGCGTGCTGCTGGTCGGACCTCCGGGAACGGGCAAGACGCTGCTTGCCAAGGCGGTCGCCGGCGAGGCGGGGGTGCCGTTCTTCAGCCTCAGCGGGTCGGACTTCGTCGAGATGTTCGTCGGGGTGGGCGCCGCGCGCGTGCGCGACATGTTCCAGCAGGCCGAGCAGCGCGCCCCGTGCATCGTGTTCATCGACGAGTTGGACGCGCTCGGCAAGACCCGGGGCAGCGGCCAGATCGGCGGGCATGACGAGCGCGAGCAGACCCTCAACGCTCTGCTCGTGGAGATGGACGGCTTCGGCACCAACAGCGGCATCATCATCATGGGCGCCACCAATCGGCCCGAGACGCTCGATCCCGCGTTGCTGCGGCCCGGACGGTTCGATCGACACGTGCTTGTGGATCGCCCCGACATCGCCGGGCGCGAGGAGATCCTCGAAGTTCACCTGCAGAAGATCAAGGTCGACGAGGACGTCAACGTGAAGCGGGTGGCCGCGATCACCAGCGGCTTCGTCGGAGCCGACCTGGCCAACATCGTCAACGAGGCGGCGCTGTTGGCGGCCCGCAACGGCAAGAAGGCGGTCGGCATGATCGAGCTCAACGAGGCGGTCGAACGTTCGGCGGCGGGGCTCGAGAAGAAAAGCCGGATCATGCACGAGGACGAAAAGGCCCGCGTCGCGTATCACGAGAGCGGCCATGCCTTGATGGCTTGGTCGCTGCCCAACACCGACCCGGTCCACAAAATCTCGATCATCCCCCGCGGCATCGGCGCCTTGGGGTACATGATGCAGCGGCCCGAGCACGACCGGTTCATGTGGACGAAGGATCAACTGCAATCGCAGATTCAGGTGGCCCTGGGGGGCACGGTGGCCGAGGAGATCGTCTACGACGGCGACATCGGCAACGGCGCCACGAGCGACCTGGAGCGAGCCACAGAGATCGCCCGCAGCATGGTCATGGACTACGGCATGAGCCCGCTGGGTCGGGTGAAGTACCGCGAGAACAGTCGCAACCAGTTCCTGGGGGGGGACTTTGGCGGCGCTCAGATGCACAGCGAGCACACCGCGCGCGAGATCGATCAGGAAGTCAAACGCATCATCGACGAGAATCTGGAACGCGTGCGGCACGTCCTCAGCGAGCGGCGCGAAATGCTCGAAGCGATCGGCGCCGAATTGATCAAACGCGAGACGATCGACGGCGACGTCTTCAAGCGGATCATGGAGGAAAACTCCCGCGGCGCCCGGATTGTGCCGGGGACCGACGCCGAGCCGAAACGCCCCCCCCGTGCAGCGTCGAGCGACGGCGCCGGCGAGAAAGAAGCGGCGACGTAACGCTCGCGCTCTAGGGCAGACTCCTTTCGGTTTACCTGAGAGATTGTCGAGGCCGCTCCCGGCAGAGGCGGGCACAGCATACAATACGCCGATGCCTGATACGATTCTCGACAAGATCGTCGCTGAGAAGGTCCGTGAGATCGCCGCGGCGCGGGTGCAGACGCCGGAGGACGAACTCGAACGCCGGCTCGCCGACGCGCCGCCGGTCCGCGATTTCTTTGCGGCTCTCGCGGGGCCCGGGCCGATCAAGCTGATCGCCGAGGTGAAAAAGGCGAGCCCGTCGGTCGGGTTGATCCGCGCCGACTTCGACCCCGTGGCAATCGCGCAGATCTACGAGCGGCACGGAGCGAGCTGTCTGAGCGTGCTGACCGACGAGCCGTTTTTTCAAGGGAGGCTCGAGTATCTCTCTGCCGTGCGGCAGGCGGCGGGGCTGCCGGCGTTACGGAAGGATTTCATTCTCGATCGGTATCAGTTGCTCGAAGCGCGGGTCGCCGGGGCGGACGCGGTGCTCTTGATCGCCGAGTGCCTCGACGACTGCCGGCTGCGGTCGCTCCACAACGGGGCGATCGAGCTGGGGATGACGCCGCTGGTGGAATTGTACGAACCGGCGAACTTGCCGCGGGTGCTGGAGGCGGGGGCGAAGCTCGTCGGCGTGAACAATCGCAACCTGCACACGTTCGAGGTCGACCTGCAGCATGTCGTTCGGCTCCGCGCGCAAGTGCCGGACGACTGCGTGTTGGTCGGCGAGAGCGGCATCCGCACCCATGCCGACGTCGAGATGCTCGCCGCCGCGGGGATCGACGCGATCCTCGTGGGCGAGTCGCTGATGCGCCAACCGGACATCGGAGCGGCGGTGGAGGAACTGCTGGGGGAAGGTTGACGCGGGATGGAGATAGTTTTTGCCGGATCGTCGACCTGAGGAGCGAATCCGGCCGTTGCTGCAAGGCCTGGATCCGGAGTCCCGATCGACAATCCCGACATCAACAATCAAGCGTCTCCCCTACTGTCTCTGCGTTTCGCCTGACGCGGCGGCTTGCGCGGGATTGTCGCCGGGGGTTGGCGCGCCGTCGTCGTGCACGACCTTCGTCCACCCCAGCGGGGTTCGCGGGGCGCTGAACAAACCGCCGAACAGACCTTCGAAGGTCCCGTTGATCGTCGGAGTCTGGAACGTGTAGACGTGCCGTTGCTGTCCGCCGGGAAGATGGACCTGCAGGGCTACGGGCTGCATCGTCTTGCGATCGAGCATGATGTCGCACCGCTGGTAGTTGGCCGCGTCGCTTTGCCGCCGCGGGTAGGCTTCGAGCAGAATTTGCGTGGCGCTGCTTTGCTGGGCGCGGATCCAGTACCGCTGCAGCATCTGGTTCGCCTTGGCGCTGAACAGGAACGGCAGCGGGCCGTTGGCGATCTCCTCGCCGCGCATCTGTTCGGGGATTGGGGTGACGCGCAACTGCTTGTTCGGGTGGTTGTATTCGTAGACCGCCTTGCCGTCGCAGACCCAGTGCTCGCCGATCTCTTCTTTCTGCACCTGCCAGTCGCCGGGGGCGTCGGGGCCGGCGACCTGGGGGTTCTTCGGCTTCCAGCGCTTGATCTCGTCGATCTTGAAGCTCCCCTTGTCGGGACGCGAGTAGGAGAGCTGTCCGGTCGAAACCAGCATCGGCGCATTGGGGCCGGGCCCGAACACGGCGTCGTACTCAAGTCGCTCGAACTTGGCGTTGTAGGTCTTGATCTCGGAGCTCTTCGTTTCCCACATTTGCAGCACTTGCTGGACGAACTGAAATTCGACCTCGCTCAGTTGAAACGGCGGCGCCGGGGGCTGCGGGGCCAACGCCGCGGCCGGGTTGTGTCCCGGCGTCGTCGGCCCGATCGGAGCGCCGGGACCGGGCTGCTGACCGGAATACCCGCCGGGGGCGCCGGGAGTCGGCGCAGTTTGCCCGGATTGCTGCTGATAGCCCGGGCCGTACGTGGGCTGCCCCAATTGCTGGGCGGACGCGGGGAGCGTCGTCGCGACGGCAAAAGCGGCGGCGAGGCGCAACGCGGTCGGAATGCGACGGGCGGTCGGCATGGCTCGGTTCTCGGACCCGGGACGGGCAAGCAGGAAGGCGGCGCGCGACGCGCCGATGCGGGGCGGAGAGTAGCAATGCCCCGCGGAAGCGACCAGAGGGATTTGGGCGGGGTCGAGGTTGGCTCGGGGTCGGGATTGCCAAATTCAGATTTCCGTTTCCGAGGCGGCGGCGGTCGAAGCAAACCGAAACGTCATCTGGGTTGACTGCCGGCGTGCAGGCGAGATGCGGCTCGCGTCGCTTCCTGGCCTTGCGGTACACTGGGCCGCGTCATGGCTTGCCGAATCTCTTGGAAACTCCGCCCGCGGACTTCGGGACTGCATGTTGCGGTCTGTCGCGCGGCGGGCATGCCGGCTGCCGATGCACTCCTGGCTGCGGCGGTCGGCGCGGCGGCTGACGAGTTGGTCGCCGAGGTCGATCGGGCCGGCTGGCCGATCGAACGGGCGCTCGGGTTGCTAGCAAGCCTGTCGGCCGAGATCGCCGGTCAACGCGAATTGGTCGAGGTCGCCGCGCGCCGCTTGGGACCGATCGCCGGCGATCGAATCGCCCGCATGGCGGGGGCACTGGCCGACCTCGAGGCGGCGCTGGTCGCCCATGCTCCGGAACTGGAGTCGGAACTGAAGCTGCGGCTGCGTCCGCTGCGCGAGCAGTGGGAGGCTCGCGGGCCCGGAATGCTGTTGCACGTCGCGCGGCAGACCGAGGAGCAACTCATCCCCGCGTCGGCCGAGGGGGTGCTGACGGCGCCGTATACGGGGGGATTCGGCCTCGCCCACGCGTCGACGAATCGGTTTCTGCTGGAAGCGGTTCTCGTGAACCCGCTGCCCGAGTTGCCCGAGGCGGTGCGTATCGCGTGGCTGGTTTGCCATCTCAATGCGGAGCTGCCCCGCTACGCCGAGGCGACGTCGACGTTGCCGGCGGCCGAGAGGATCGTGCCGCTGGCGGCGCTGCCCGCGGCGCTCGCCGCGGCCGAGTACGTGGAACTGGCCGCGTGCAACGAGGCGACGGTGGCAGCGGCGCTGGAAGCGTGGCGCGTCCCGGGGGCGTCCCCTGCCCTGGCTGCTACGCTTTGGCGATGGTGGTCGTTGTACCTGGACGGGGCCACGTCGTGGCCCGCGGCGACCGCGGCGCTGGAGCAGATGCTGGCGCCAGGAGAGTGACGTGCTCGCGCGGATTTCGTTTGGAATCGTCCCGCCGCAAGGGGCGGCTACGCGAACCCCAGTCGCCCGAACATTCCGCTCCGCCGCAATTTCGGCGATCGCCCTTGACCGGGGGGGCGACGGCGTTGATCATCCCGCCCCCATCTTCGGGCCGTTCTGTGCTGCACGGGAGTCGAGGCGATGCGCGTCGCGAGTTGTTTGTTTCTGACCGGAGCCGTCGGCGTCGCGGCGTGTAGTCGCTTGGCGCCCGCGCAGGCTCCTTCCGCCGGCGCACCGTCGTCCGGCGTCGCAGCGACCGAGCCGTTGTTGACGCCTCTCCCTCGCGTCGCGAGTCCGGGGGCAGTGCCGCAGCCGGCGCAGGTAGTGCGATTCGGTCGCCGCCCGGTGCGGGTCGGCGACGTGGCGGTGCAAAACGTGCAAGTGGGGCTCGAGCTGACCACCCGCTACACGCAAAGCGGCCAAATCGCCAACGAAGGCCAGGCGACGATGCAGCGGCAACAGCGGCGGCGGATCGAGACGCTGGCCGTTGAGGGAGATCGACTCAGCGAAGCGCGACTGACGTTCGAACTGAGCCGCAACCAATCGCCGGAGAACCCCGACCCTGCCGCGCTTGTCGTGCAGCCGGTCGAGGGGAAAACCTATTTCGTGTCCCGTCGCGGCGAGGAGGTGCGGATCACCGACGCTTCGGGAAGCATCCCCCCGCTCGACGAGTTCAAACTCGTCAGCGACGTGGCGGAGAACATCGGCAAGCCGAATCCGTTGGCGAAGCTGCTGTTGGAGCGGCCGATCGCGGTGGGAGAACGGTTGTTGGTGTCGCGCGAGATCGCCGCGACGCTGCTGGGCCTCCGCGATCAGGTGGGCACGGTGAAGCGGTTCGAGCTGACGCTCGAACGACTGGAACCGACGCCGTTGTTGGCCCCGCGGGCGAGCGCCGAACCGCCGAGCGACGTCGCGGTGTTCGCCGCGCGGATCGAGACGCTTCCCAACGACGCGACGCCGATGGAACTGACTCTGACGGGCCAAGTGAAAATCGAGGTCGACACCTGTCGGGCGGTTGCGGCCGAGTTCGACGGGCCGGTGCAGATGTCGACGATCGAGCGTACGCGGGCCGACGTGTTCCAATTCTCGGCTGCGGGAAAGTTGAGCCTCGCGATTCGGTCGGACTACGACTATCTTGGGGCGGAACGCCTCGCCCGGCGGGGAGCGCCCTTGCGGTAAGGCGCCGCGGAGGCGACGGCGCAGCTCCGGTCGGACTCCGCGCACGATGTCGACTCACTTCACCGCGCTCGACTGGGGAGTGCTCGTCGCGTACTTCGCGGGGATCATGGCGTTGGGTTTCGCCCTGTCGGGGCGAAGTCGGTCGGCCGAGCAATTCACCGTCGGGGGCCGATCGCTGCCCGGGTGGTTGTGCGGGTTGTCGATCTTCGCCACGTACCTGAGCAGCATCAGCTACTTGGCGCTCCCCGGCAAATCGTTCGCGGGCAATTGGAACCCGTTCGTCTTCTCGCTGGCGATCCCCGTGGCGACATGGATCGCGGTCACGTGGTTCCTGCCGTACTACCGGTCCTCGGGCGAGGTCTCGGCGTACGCGCTGCTGGAGCATCGCTTCGGCCCTTGGGCGCGGGTGTACGCCAGCTCGTTTTACCTGTTGTTTCAGATCGCGCGGATCGGGGTCGTGCTGTACCTGATGGCCCTGCCGATGGCGGTGATCTTCGGCTGGGACATTCGGGCGGTGATCGTCGGCACGGGGATTGCCGTGATCGTCTACTCGTTCGTGGGGGGGATCGTCGCGGTAATTTGGGCAGACGCGATCCAGGCGATCGTGCTGATGGTCGGGGCGGTCGTCGCCTTGGGAGTGATGCTGGTCGGCATGCCCGAGGGGCCGGGACAAGCCTTCGCCCTGGCCCGAGCGGACGACAAGTTTGCGCTGGGGAGCTACGACCTGCGGAGCGTCGCCGAGCCGACGGTGTGGATCGTTTTTCTGTACGGGCTGTTCGAGAATCTCAAGAACTTCGGCATCGATCAGAGCTACGTTCAGCGCTACGTCGCCTCGCGGAGCGACGCCGAGGCGCGCACCAGCGTCTGGCTCGGCGGGCTGTTGTACGTGCCGGTCAGCGCACTGTTCTTCCTCATCGGCACGACGTTGTTCGCATTTTACCACGCCCATGGCGACGACTTGGACGAGGTGCGAACGATCGTCGCTCGGCAGCGGTTGATGCAGCAGGGAGAGCCGCCGCGGTACGAGCCGGGCGCCGACGGCGAGCGGCGACTCGACCCAGCCTATCGAGTGAGACTCGAAGCGACGGCCGCGGGGCTCAAAGAGTCGGAGCTGGGGGACCGCGTGTTTCCCCACTTCATCGCCAAGCGGCTCCCCGCCGGGGTCACGGGCCTGTTGGTCGCGGCCGTGTTCGCCGCGGCGATGAGCACGATCTCCACGTCGGTGAACTCCTCGGCGACTTTGGTGCTGTCGGACTTCTATCTGCGATTCGCAAATCCGACCGCGGACGAGCGGCGGAAGATGGCAGTCCTGCGCGCGGCGACCGTGGCGTGGGGACTGCTCGGCGGGGGAGTGGCGCTGGCGCTCATTCGGCTGACCGAGAGCGCACTCGACGTCTGGTGGACCTTGTCGAGCGTGCTGAGCGGCGGGATCGTGGGGCTCTTCCTGCTGGGGCTCGTCAGTCGCAGCGCCCGCAACCCCGCAGCGATCGCCGGGGTGTTGACCGGCGTGCTGGCGATCGCCTGGATGGTCGTCTCGAGCACCCCGCTGTGGCCTGACGCTTGGGTCGCGTGGAAGAGCCCGTTCCACGCCTTCATGGTCACGATCGTGGGGACGCTCGTGATTCTGCTCGTGGGCTTGGCCGTGTCGCGCCTAGGCGTTTGGGCCAAAGGCATGCGCGACAGCCGCGAATAGACGCTGGCTTTGGTCCCAAACCGCTAGCGGCGCGAGCCAGCGCCCGCTCATCCATTTAATTCTCGAGATCCGCCAACTCGCGGCGGAGGCGCTCTTTCGTCTCGGGCGCGAGGTTGCGCCAATCGCGGTCGGCCAGCGCCGCTTCGAGCGCCCAGAGGAGGTTAAGCGACGCCCGCGGCTGTACGCGGCGCACGCGGGCAAAAGCGGCGACCGGGCCGATTCGCTCGAGATCCTCGCGCGACGAGACGCCCACGGCGGCCAGCCACGCGGCGGAGGCCGGACCGATGTTGCGGAGCTTGTCCGGGGGCGAGTCGTGCGGCGGATCGATGCGTGCGGTCATCGCCGGACCTCCCTCTGGGCGAGATGAACCACCCCCCCCGCGGCGAGCGCCAAGTCGATCGTCAGCACCAACCGCCACGCACCGAACGTACGCGTCGCCAGTTCCAATTGCGCCGCGACCGCCAGCAGGGCCAACATGCCGTAGACCGCCAGGACCGCGAGCAACCGGGTCCGTGCGGCTTGGTCGGATTGCGCGCGAGTCGCTCCCCAGGCGATGGCGACCGTCGCCGCGGCGATCGGCGCACCTCCCGCGAGTTGCGCAAGCGCGACCCCGACGACGCCGACGAGCATCGTCAGCGGACCAGTGCGATCGCCGGAATTGCGGGTCGTGACCATAGCTGCATCATGATTGGCGATCAGGGCGAAGTCCACCGTCTCGGCAGGCCAGCGCCCGGGGAGACAGTGCGAGCCGGCTCACGAGCGGTGCGCAATCGAGTGTGAAGAGTTCGCGAAGGATGCTGGTCGAGCCGGGCGATGTGGGGTAGCTTGCCGACGTACTTGTCCGCCCGTCCCCGACAGTCGGAGCTCGCCTTCCATGCGTCATCTCTCTTGCATCGCCGCGTTGCTCGCATGCTGCTTTTCCGCCGGGTTCGACGGCGGAAGCGCCCAACCTGCCCGCGCCGCCGAAACGGCGATCCTCTCCGCAGAGAACTTTGCCGAGCTGGCGCCCGCCGGCAAGGAGGTCGATTGCATCTACGGTGACGTCGTCCTGCGAAACGATCGGATCATTGCCGTGGTCGCCCGGGCCGGGGCCGATCGTCACGCAAACCTGCGGCATCGCAACATCGGCGGGTCGCTGATCGATCTCACCGAGCGAGACAAGCCGTCGGACCAGTTCGGGGTGCTCTATCCGCTGCCGAGTTGGAAGGTCGAGTTCGTCGCGATCCGCGTCGACGGGCGCGAAGTCGCCGACGCCGCGACGGAGATCGCCGCCGGGGAGCGAGTCGAACTGGAGTTCCGCGGCGTGCCCAGGAGTCCGGCCGATCCGAGCGTCGCCGTCCCTGCCGCGACCGCGACGCTCGTCTACGCGCTGGCCGACGGCGACGAAGCCCTGTCGATCGCCACGACGTTCTCCAACAAGGGGGACGCGCCGGTCGAGCTCCGCGGGTTGGAAGGGGATCCGGTGCGGCTCGACGGCGAGTTCGAACTGGGGATCGACAAGGACCTGCGGTTGTTCTGGGGGGTCGATCGCTTCTGGCGTCAGGCGTACGGCGTGTTGCCGGAGAGCGCAAACCCCTCGGTAAGCAAGCAGAGCATCGAGCGCGGACGCCCGTTCGTGCGGATCGCGCCGCGAGCCGCGGCGACGTTGGCGGCCGGCAAGTCGCGCACCGTGAAACGGGTCGTCTTTCCGGCGGCCGATCTGGTCGGCGTGAAGGCGCTCGCGGCGCGGCTGCAAGGAAAGCAACTCGCGGCGGCGACGGTCCGAGTCGTCGATCCGCAAGGGCCGGTCGCCGATGCCGAGCTTGTCGTCCGCGTCGCCGAGCGGAGCGACGTCTACGGGTACGCGAAGGCCGACGCCGCAGGGACGGCCCGGCTCTTGCTCCCCCCCGGAACGTATGACGTTGCTGCGCGGCACGACGCCCGCGGCGAAACGACCGTTCGGATTCACGCGGACGGCAATTCCCCGGTCGAGATGTCCGCTCAGCTCCCTGCCGCGGCGTACGTCGTCGGCGAGCTGACCGACGGACAGGGGGCGCCGATCGCGTGCAAGATCGATTTTGCGCGGGTCGACGGCGGCTCGGCGCCGAACTTCGGTCCCGACAGCGCGGTCTACGGCGTACGGAACCTCGTCTATACGCCCGACGGCAAGTTTCGCGTCGCGGTCCGGCCCGGCGAATACGACCTGCTGGCGAGCCACGGGCCCGAGTACGACGCCGAGAACGTACGAATCACGGCGACGGCCGGCGCAGAGACCCCCGTGGCGCTGAAGCTCGTACGCTCGGTCGACACGACCGGGTGGGTGAGCGCCGAGTTCCACAGCCACTCGTCCCCCTCGGGCGACAACACGTCGAGCCAGTTGGGACGAGTGCTCAACCTGCTGGCCGAACACCTGGAGTTCGCTCCCTGCACCGAGCATGCGCGGATTACCGCCTACGACGCGCACCTGGAGACGCTCGGGGCGACCGAGCGGATGGCGACCTGCCCCGGCATGGAACTGACCGGTCAGCCGTTGCCGCTCAATCACCAGAACGCATTCCCGCTGGTGCACCACGAGCACGCGCAAAACGGCGGCGGGCCGGAGACCCATCCCGATCCCGTGCAGCAAATCATGCGAATTGCGATGTGGGACGATGGCAGCGACAAGCTGGTGCAAACCAATCACCCGAACATTCCGCAGATGCTGGCTGACCGCGATCTCGACGGCAAGGGGGACGGGGGCTTCGCGGAGATGTTCAACTGGATGGACGTCATCGAGGTTCACCCGCCGTACGACATTTTCAAGCGTCCCGAGTCGCTCCCCACGCTGCCCCGCGAGCGGGGGAATACGATGTTCCACTGGTTGCAACTGCTCAACCAGGGGCGCCGCGTGCCGGGGGTCGTCAACACCGACGCCCACTGGAACTTCCACGGCTCGGGGTGGCTGCGAAACTTCGTGAAGAGTTCCCAGGACGACCCGGCCAATATCGACGTCATGGAGATGGTCCACGAGTCGGAACACGGGCACGTGGTCATGTCGAACGGCCCGTTCCTGCAAGTGACGGCGTCGGCCGCGAGGGCCGACGGGTCGCGGCGCCCTGTCGACGTCGGAGACGACCTCGACGCGCCTCAAGGCAAGGTGGAACTTGCGGTGCGCGTGCAATGCCCCAACTGGCACGACGTGAATCGCGTGCAGGTGTTCGTCAACGGACGGCCCGATCCCGAGCTGAACTTCACGCGGCGGACCCATCGCGAGATGTTCGGCGACGGACCGGTGAAGTTCGACCAGACGATCGAACTGCAATTGGAGTCCGATGCTCACGTCGTCGTGGCGACGATCGGCGAGGGGTTGCAGTTGGGGCGGGTTTACGGCCCGGATCAGGGACAGGCGCCGCCGACCGCGGTCGCCAATCCGGTGTTCGTCGACGTCGACGGCGACGGCTTCCGAGCCAACGGCGACCAACTGGGCCTGCCGCTCCCGCTGTCGGAGTCAGAACCGGGGGAGAACGAATCGGCCGGGCGCCGGCACTCGCACCCGCTTCGCCACGTTCATTCCCACCCGCATTAGGCGTTTCTCCAAGCTCGTCGCTTGCAGCTTCGCAGCGACCCGGCGAGGACCCGCCCGCGCTCCCGCTCATCCCAGCGCGTTCCGCACCCAGCGATGGAACTGGGCGAGCCCCTGTTCCATGGGCTCGTGGTACGGGCCCGGCGGATCGCCCGCGCCGCGGCGCCAGAGGGCGCTGCGCCCGCGATGAAGCGCGTAGCAGACGCCGAGGTCTTCGCCTGTGACCTCGTCGAGCATGGCGAGCGTCGCTGCGACCAAGTCCTGCCGCTCGCTGACGATGCGGCGGTCCATGTAGTACTCGGCCTGCACCAGCGTCGACTGCGGCGAGAGGGGCCAATAGGTGCTCGCCACGAACGTGTAGGGATACCACTCCAACAGCATGTGCGGGAAATACGCCAGCCACACGGCACCGTAGGGGGGCTTATCGCCGCGGCTGGCGTCGACCAGCAGCCTTTGGAACTCGGCGAACGCCGGGGAGCCCGCCTTGGCCAGCGGCCAGTCGACCCCCACCCGCTCGGCGAACAACCGCGGGCCGACGACGAAGTCGGGCTCGGCGTCCAATTCGCTCACGTCGACGAAGTTGCGGAACCCCGGGTGGACCACCCCGACGTGGTAGTCCTCGAGATAGACCTCCATGAACAGCTTCCAGTTGACGTCGATCGCTTCACTGTCGACGCGGGCGAGGACGTAGTCCGCGCTGGCGGCCAACTCGGGCCACTTGCCGACGGCAGCGAGTTCGGCCGCAGGATCGCCGGGGCCGGCGAACAGCAGGTTGTTCCATCGCGTCACGGGCCGCGCCGCCAGATCCAGACACGGCAGCCGATCGAAGCGCGGGGCCGCAACCTGCTTGCCGGTCAGGTCGTACGCCCAGTTATGCATCGGGCAGACGAGGCGCTTCACGTGACCGCGGCCGGTGACGAGTTCGGCTTGCCGATGCCGGCAGACGTTCGCGACGAGCCGGGCGACGCCATCGGCGCTGCGGACGAGCGCTTCGCCGGCGTACTGCCCGTCGAGGGCCGCGTAATCGCCCTCCTGCGGGACGAGCGCATCGTGCCCGACGTAACCGGGCGCCGCGGCGAACAGGCGCCGCCGCTCCAGCGCGAGCGTCTCCTCGTCGAAATACCACGACGCGGGCAGCGCACTGGCGGGCGTGCTGCGGGCCTTTGCCTGGGAATGGCGAACGAAGGGGGACATGGCGGGAGGGGGGGAGGCTTGCGGGGGGAGGCGACGAAAGACTGACGACGGGGGACTTCCGAGCTCGCGGATTCGCCTCAATCCTTGGCACTCAAGCCTTGTCTCTCACCACCCGAATCGTCGCACAGGTCGGGTCGCTGGCGTACACCGAGGCGCCGGCGGCGGCGAGATCGCGACAGACGCCTGCCAGCTCCGATTGTATCAACTCGCCCGGCATCAAGAACGGGATTCCCGGGGGATAGATCATCACCATCTCCGCCGCGGCGCGGCCGACGGCCTGCTCCAGCGGGACGACCTCCTTGGGGCCCAGCGCCGCTTCGCGCGGCGTCATTGCCGCCGGCGGGATCGGCGGCTGGACGAGCTCTTCGGCGCGCGCGGCCGAGACGCGGGCCGGTTGAGGACGCTCGCTCACGTGGCGAAATGCGCCGACCAGCCGCTCGCACGCGTCGGCCGGATCGTTCGGGCTGAACAACAGCACGACGTTGAACCAGTCGGCCATCTCGTCTTCGACCTGAAAGTCGCGCAGCGTCGCCTCGACGTCGAACCCCGTCCAGCCCGTAGCCGCCACGTTGACCGTCACGCGCAGCGGATCGCGACCATGGCCGGCGAGCCGCGGGTCGCGCTCGGGGCGCAGCACGCGCACGCCGGGAAGGGCGTCGAGCCGGCGCTCGATCTCGGCGACTCGCGGCAGCAGTTCGGCGAACAACGCGCGTCCCTCGACGGCGAGCCGCTGCCGAGCCAAGTCGAGCGACACGAGCTGCAAGTAATTGGGGCTGGTCGTTTGGAGCAGGTTGAGCGCGTCGCGAACCCGTTCGCCCGGCACGAGCGAATCGCGGCCGACGTGCAGCATCGCCGAGCCCACCAGCGAGCCGAGCGTCTTGTGCCACGACTGGATCGCAAGGTCGGCCCCGGCGCGGAGGGCGGGACTCGCCGCCCCCGGGGGGAGGAATTCGAGATGCGCCCCGTGGGCCTCGTCGACGATCAGCGGCACGCCGCGGCGTCGGCACTCGGCCGCCAGGGGAGCGAGATCACCGGCCAGGCCGTAGTAGCTGGGCCGCGTTACGAGCACGGCCGCGGGGCGCGGCTCGGCATCCAAGGCTTCGGTCAGATCGGCGACCTCGACGGCCAGCGCCCCGCATTCGGCCAGGGCCCGTTGGCGGATGAACCGCGGCTGGGCGCCGGAGAGAACCAGCGCGGCGCCGACGCTGCGATGGACGTTGCGCGGCATCGCGATCACGGCGCCCGGGGGCGCGCACGCCAGCACCGCGGCCGCCACGCCGAGCGACGAGCCGTTGGTCAGGAAGAACGTTTCGCCGGCGCCGAGGAGTTCCGCCGCGAGTTCCTGCGCCGCCTTGACGCAGGTCGTCGGGTGGAGCGTGTTGTCGGTCGCCGTCATCGCCGGCAGATCGAACAGCACGGCCCGGGGGCCGAGGAGTTCGACGAGCCGGGGGGGCGCGAATGCGCCCCCCTTGTGGCCCGGCGTGTGAAACGGAAAGATCCCGCGATCGAGATGGCTCACGAGCGCGTGCGCAAGCGGGGCGCTCGTTTGGTCGCCTGGGGGGGACGCTCCTGCGGGAGCGCGACTCGCCGCGGTCACGACTTGTCGCCGTCCAGCACGGCGTGCACGCCGCTCAAGACCGCGCCGTTGGCGGCCGCCCCGCCGACCGAGGCGTGGGGAGCGTCCTTGCGGGCGCGACCGTTGCCGTTGGCGTGGGCGACGACCGGCTCCTCCGCGGTGCGAATGATCCGGATCGGCTGCATCGGCCGAGCCAGCGTGCTGGCGGCGACTCCGGCCTTCATGGCCGCGATCATGCCGGCCGCCTCGTAGTAGTTGGCGGCATAGTGCAATTGTCCCGGGGCGAACGGCAGGGCCTTGAGGTCGTTCTTCATCAGGTTCGTGTTGTTGCGAACCGCGATGACGGGAATCCCCTGCTCGACCGCCGCCAACGTGGGCAACCCGACGCAGCCGTCGGGGATCACCAGGCACGACAGGTCCTCGACCGTCAACAGCGACGGATCGAACGCGATCGGCGGGTTGACGACCACCCGCGGCGCCTTGTTAAGCCCCTTCAGCACGCAGAACAGGTAGGTCGTCGAGATGATCTCGGCCGCCTTGCGCGGTTCGACGACGCCCCAGCTTTCGGTCCGCAGGGCCTCGCTCGACATGGTCGGGGCATGAGCCGTGGGGACGTCCAACAGCGTGCTGAGGCAGTGGGTGAGGACCGCCTCGACGCCGCCCCAGGGGTTGGCCCCTCCTTCGCCGAAGTAATTGCGGTGGAGCTGCACTGTGTCGATGTGGGGGGTGATCTTCGTCGCCAACGCGACCGCGTCGTACGAGCCCGCCTTGGCGTGCAGGACGTCGATCAGGTGCTCCATCCGCTCGATGCACCCCGTCACGCGCCCGCTCTCGGTGAAGCCGGTCTTCATCGACAATCCGCGATCAAGGACGACCACCTCGCTGATGTCCATGCCTAGCGTGGCGCGGGCGCCCTCGGCGCAGTTGATCGTCTGGTCGACGACGTTGGGGGCGTCGGGGCGCTCTTCGGTGATCAAGAGCACGCGGTTCTGCCGGGCCTTGCGGAGACCGATCGAACCCATCATCAACCGGCAGATGAGCGAACCCTCGGCGTAGAGGCAGTTCTCGGTCTGCTCGTTGACGTCGCTGGCGTTCACCACGTTGGGATGGAGGATCAGGTTGTCGCTCACCGAGGCCAGCAGCCGCGCCGCGGGGGTCGCGTCGCCGGCGTGCCCGCCAATGTTGCAGTCGACCCCCGTCGGGATGAGCATGACCGTGTTGAACTGTCCCGTGCGGGCCTGGGTCCGCTTGCGGAACTCGAAGATCGACTTGTCGGCGAGCGGATGGTCGGCCAAGCCGTACTCGACGGCCTCGACCTCGCAGACGTTCCCCTTTCGGGTCTTCTCGACGACGGCGGCCCGCAACGGAGCGACGGTCGCCGGGCAGGCGTCGGCGACGGCCCGTTCAAGCTGGGCCAGGGGCGAGCCCCCCTTGAGCCACGATCCGAAAGCAATGCGATGGGAAGCAATTTTCATGGGAAGGGCCTCCTTGGCCGAGAGCGCCGTAAGCGGCGCGAGGTGAATATGCGAATTGACGCCGTGAGGCCGTGCAACGGCGCTCGAGGCGATCCAAGAACTGCAGGCGATTCGAGCGAGTCAGCTCAAATGAAGTGCGACAACCGGGGTCGAATCGGACCCGAGACGTCGGCAAGAGCGAGCCGAGCAGATTCCCTAGACCGCCGGGCGGCGAAGGGAAACGGGCTCGCGCACGAGCGACTCAAATACGGATGCGCAGGCGCCAACTGGCAAGAAACCGATCGTGGAGCATCCGCAAGCTGAGAGCGTCGACCACGCAGCGCACCGAGGGCCAGCGGGACCGACCGGCCCGGCGACACTGCGGCAACTTGGCGGAGACGACGATGTTCAACTCAGGAGAGGTCCGATCGGTTCGGCGTGAGGTAGAAGGTCGGGGAGGACCAAGAAGCTCCCGGCGAGAATCGCCGAAAGCGGTGATTACTCTATGCGGTATAAGTCAATTCGACAATCGGCACAATCCGAGAATCGGAAGATTCCGCCCAGCGAGCTTGCCCGTCGGGGGGGATCGTGCCGTGTAATTCCTGCGGAGCGGGTGTAAGGGTTGCAATCGTCGGCCGGCGCTGCCGGCGCCGAGGGGGCGGGTGAGGCAAACCTGGCGGGGTCGAACGACCGCACCGCGGCGATTTGGTCGGCTGAAGCCGCTTTGGCGCCGGATTCGCTCTACCCTGCTGCGACGCGTCCCACGACGGGCCGCGCGTGCCACGTCCCACGGACTCGGGAGACCCCAGCCATGTTCAGCCCCGCCATCCTCATCGCCCTGGCCGCCTGCGTCGGCTACGCCATACTCGATAGCTTCGGCCGCGAAACGAGCCGGGCCAACAGCGACTTCCTGCGAAACAACCTGGCGGGGTGATTCGCCTCCAACAGGCAGTACGCGAGCCGGCGGCCAGTGGTTCGGCTTGGCGACCGTCGGCGCGGGGATCGGCGGCCCTCTCCGGGCGAGCGACAACTCACGCCTGTTGGACCACAGGGTCGGGGAGCGCTTCGGCGAGTTCCGACGGCAGTCGGACGGGGACGGCCGGATCAGGCGTTTCGTCGCGGGGGCGGATTTCTTCCAGCGGGCCCAGGCGCCAGAGGCTTGGCCACGTGCGGGCGATCGCTGCGACGGTGACCAGGGTCAGCACGCCTCCGCCGCAGACGGCCAGCACCGGCCCGAACAGGTGGGCGGCGATTCCCGATTCGAATTCGCCGATCTCGTTACTCGTATTGATGAAGATCGCGTTGACCGCCGCGACACGCCCGCGCAATTCGTCGGGGGTGAGCAGTTGCAGCAGCGTCGAGCGGATGACCACCGACACGTTGTCGACCGCCCCCAGCATGAACAGGGCCAACAGCGAGACGGCGTAGTTCCGCGAGGCCCCGAACACGATCGTCCAAACGCCGAAGGCGAAGACCGCGCCGATGAGAGCCGGTCCTGCGCGACGGATCGAGATCCGCCACGCGAGCAGCAGCCCCATGGCGATCGAACCGATCGCCGGCATCGCCCGCAGCCAGCCGTACCCCGTGGCGCCGACGTCGAGGACGTCCTCGGCGTACATGGGGATCAGCGCCGTCGCCCCGCCGAACATCACGGCGACCATGTCGAGCGTGATTGTCGACAGAATCAGCGGTTCGCGGCGGACGAACCGCACGCCGTCGAGCACGCTTTGCCACGAGGCGAGCCCCGTCGCGATTCGCTTCTGCGGGGCGAGCTTGATCCCCCCGATGCAAACCAGGAAGACCGCGCTCGTGGCCGCGTCGACCAAATAGGCGGCGGCGGGGCTGGCCAGCGCCAGCACGGCGCCCCCCAAGAGCGGGCCGAGCGTCGCGGCGGTTTGAAACGCCATGCTGCGCCAGGTGGCCGCGTTGGCGAACAGCCGCGCAGGGACCATTTGCGTCAGGATCGCCGACATCGCGGGCCAGCCGATCGCCCGGCTAATTCCGGTGAACAGCAGCAGCACGTACGTCCACGCCAACGGCCCGTGGACCGCCGCGTTCCAGGCGAGCCCCAGCCCGCAAACCAAGAGCCCGACATGGGCCAGGATCAGAATCGTCTTGCGCGAGTACCGATCGGCCGCCACTCCCGCGGGCATCGCCAGCAGCAGCACCGGCGCGGCGAGCACCAGCCCGATGAGTCCCAGGCTGAGCGCCTCGCCGGTCCGCTGGTACACCTCCCATCCGACCGTGGCGGTCCGCATCTGGTTGCCGATGTTCGACACCAAGCTTCCCAACACGAACCAGCGGAAGTCCGGCAGCCGCAGCGACGCGAACGGGTCGGGGCGATGCGGCCGCTCAGGGGGCGCCTCGGGGCCGGTGACGGATTTCCAGCGTGACCACATGGACGGCACGGCGGGGGAGCGAGGCGGGAGCGACAGGCGGGGCGGCGCGAGTGCATCCGCGCCGCGGCGGGCGACGTATCTGTTCCGTGGCCGGCGACCCTTGATTATGCTGCGCCCTGACCGCCGTCGCTAGCGCCACCAGAGTCGGCAACGGTGCTCCCGGGGGCGTTGCGGGACGAGAGCTCCTCAACGCCTTGTTGCTTGCGCCGGTTCGTCGTCGGGCGGCGGCCGAGCAGCGATTCAAGATTGCGGCGAGACTGCTGCCAATTGCGGTAAATCGGCCGTCGTGCAACCGTGCTGATAAGCGTCCATCGGGAAGTCTCAATTCGTGTTTTCCTGGCGCTCTTGTATGTTTCCAGAGCCCAAAAATCGGTCCTCCTTACGACAGCCGTCCCCGCCGCGGCTCAGCGTCGCGGTCCGGACGGGCGTCGAGTAAACTGGGGGGACCCCCTGGTCTCCCTGAACTCTCCTCGATCCGGCACGCGCGATGGTTCTGCGGCGGTCCCGTTTTTTCTGGCTGACGATCACGGCGGCGTCCTGGTGCGCGGCCGCGCGGGCGGATGAGTCGGCGGTCGATTTCAATCGCGAGGTCCGGCCGATCCTGTCGGACAAGTGCTTCTTCTGTCATGGTCCCGACGTCTCGTCGCGCGAGGCGGACCTGCGGCTTGACGAATCGGCAAGTGCGCTGGAGGACCGGGGGGGCTACGCGGCGGTCGTTCCGGGGCGGCCGGAGGAGAGCGAGCTACTGCGGCGCATCCTCAGCGACGACGAGCACGAGCGGATGCCCCCTGCCGAAACGGGCAAGTCGCTCGTGCCCGCAGAAATCGAGACGTTGCGGAGGTGGATTGCGGAGGGGGCCGAGTGGGCGCTTCCCTGGGCGTACGTCCCGCCGCGACGCGACGCCCCGCTTCCTGCGAAACGCGAGGGCTCGGCCAACTGGATCGACGACTTCCTCGCCGAGCGATGGGAGCGCGAAAGGATCGCTCCGCAACCGGAGACCGACCGCGTGACGCTGCTCCGGCGCGCGTCGTTCGATCTCACGGGCCTTCCCCCGACGCCTGCGGAGGTCGACGCGTTCGTCGCCGACGATTCGCCCCGTGCGTGGGAGAAGGTCGTCGAAAGGTTGCTCGCGTCGCCGCGGTACGGCGAGCGGATGGCCGTGTTCTGGCTCGACTTGGTGCGGTTCGCCGACACGGTGGGCTACCACGGCGATCAGGACCACAGCGTCTGGCCGTATCGCGACTACGTCATCCATGCGTTCAACACGAACAAGCCGTTCGACGAGTTCACGCGCGAGCAACTCGCGGGGGACCTGATCGACGGCGCCGGGATCGATGCGACGATTGCGTCGGCGTACAACCGGTTGCTGCAGACCACGCATGAGGGGGGCGCCCAGCTCAAGGAGTATCGCGCCATCTACATGGCCGACCGCGTGCGGAACGTGTCGCAGACGTGGATGGGCGCCACGGTCGGGTGCGCGCAGTGTCACGATCACAAGTACGACCCGTACACGACGGCCGATTTCCACGCGCTGGGGGCGTTTTTCGCCGACGTCGACGACGAGCATCACCTTGAGAACCAGTACGACAATCTCAATTCGCTGCCGACCCCGCGCCGGCCGGAGCTGACGGTGCTGAGCGTGTACCAGCGCGAGCGGATCGCAGAGCTGCGGGCCGAGTTGGCGCCGCTGGACGCCGACCGCGACGCGGAGCGGATCGCCGCGACCGCGGGCGAGATCGCGGCGATCGCGGGGGCGCCGGGACGGGTGATGATCACCAAGCGACTTCCCGAGCCGCGCGAGGTGCGCGTGCTGCCGCGGGGGAACTGGCTCGACGAGTCGGGCCCGATCGTCCTGCCGGCCGTGCCGCAGTTCTTGCAGGAGATTCCTGCCGAGGGGCTGCGCACCGTGGCGACGGCGCGGGTCGTCGGACGAGCGGGGGAGTCGACGCAGGGGGGCGCGAGCGACGCGGAACTCCGCGGGCTGACGCCTCGCGGCTCGGATCGGAAGGAGCGGCTTTCGCGGCTTGATTTGGCGAACTGGCTTGTCGACGACGAGCATGGCGCCGGGCTGCTCACGGCGCGGGTCATGGCCAACCGCTTGTGGGCCTTGCTGTTCGGCCGGGGGATCGCGATGACGCTCGACGACTTCGGCGGCCAGGGACACGCCCCCGATCACCCCGAGCTGCTCGATCGACTGGCGGTTGAACTGGTCGACAGCGGTTGGGACGTCAAGCACATGCTGCGGCTGATCGTTCTGTCACGGGCCTATCGGCAGTCCTCGGCGGCGCCGGCCGAACTGCTCCGGCAGGATCCGCTGAACGCCCTGTTCGCCCGGCAGGCGCGGTATCGCGTGCCGGCCGAAATGGTGCGCGACACGGCCCTGGCGCACGGGGGGCTGCTCGTCGAGAAGTTGGGGGGACCGAGCGCCAAGCCCTATCAGCCGGCCAAGTACTATCGGCACCTCAACTTCCCGGAGCGCGAGTATCGGGCCGACAAGGACGCCAACCAGTGGCGCCGCGGGGCGTACGTTCACTGGCAGCGGCAGTTTCTGCATCCCGCGATGAAGGCGCTCGACGCCCCCACGCGCGAGGAGTGCACGGCCCAACGACCGCAGTCGAACACGCCGGTGGCGTCGCTGACGCTCTTGAACGACCCCGAGTTCGTCGAGGCGGCCCGCGGGTTGGCGATGCGGGCGATCGCCGAGGGGGGCACGGAGTTCGACCAGCGGTTGACTCGGGCGTTTCGCATCTGCCTGTCGCGCGCGCCGACTGCCGACGAGCGCGCGGTCATGGAGCGGCTGCTTGCCGAGCATCGGACCCACTACGAAGCGAACCCCGCCGACGCCGAGGCGGCGCTGGCCGTGGGATTGTGGAAACGCGACGAGAAACGCGAGCCGGCCGCGACGATCGAATTGGCATCCTGGGCCGGCGTCGCCCGGGCGGTGCTGAATGCGAGCGAGACGTTCACGCGCAACTAAGGCGCCCTCTGCGGCGAATCCTCCCAATCACGACAGGTTCCCTGATGTTTCGTGACGCCGCGCTGAACGCGATCAACCGCCGTGCGTTTCTCTCCGGCGGGGGGGTGGCTCTGGGGTCGCTTGCGCTCGGGTCGCTGTTGGCGCGGGACGGGGTCGCCGGCGGCGGGCTCACGGGGGGCGGCGGCGCGGGGGGCGGCGTGCCGGGGCTTCCCGGGTTGCCCCACTTTCCGCCGCGAGTGAAGCGGGTGATCTTTCTCTGCATGGCCGGCGGGCCGTCGCAGCTCGAGACGTTCGACGAAAAACCCGCACTGGCCAAGCTGTCGGGCCAGCCGATGCCCGCGTCGGTGACCGCCGGCCAGCCGATCGCCCAGTTGCAGGGGAAGGAGCTGCGCGCCCTGGGCCCGTTGTGCAAGTTCGGCCGGTACGGTCGCAACGGGCAGACGATCAGCGATTTTCTCCCCTGGCAGCAACGAATCGCCGACGACATCTGCATCATCCGCTCGATGGTCGCCGAGCAGATCAATCACGACCCGGCCCACACCTTCATGAACACCGGAACCGCGATCAGCGGCCGGCCGTCGATGGGCGCCTGGATCAATTACGGCCTGGGGTGCGAGACGAGCGATCTGCCCGGGTTCGTCGTCATGACGAGCGTCGGGGGGCGCAACCCCCAACCGATCGCCTCACGGCAGTGGTCGGCCGGGTTCCTGCCGAGTCGGTTCCAGGGGGTCGAGTTCAACGCCGCCGGGGCCCCGGTCCACTACGTCGACTCCCCTCCCGGCGTGCCGCCGCATCTGCAGCAGGGCGTCGTCGAGGCGGCCACGGCGCTCGATCGGGCGCGGCTTGGCGTGACCGGCAACCCAGAGATCGAGACCCGCATCGCCGCGTACGAGACGGCGTTTCGGATGCAAACCTCGGTCCCGCAGTTGATGGACGTCTCCGACGAGCCGCAACACGTGCTCGACCTGTACGGCGCCACGCCGGGGGACGGATCGTTCGCGTCGAACTGCCTGCTGGCCCGGCGATTGGCCGAGCGCGGCGTGCGGTTCATCCATCTCTACCACCGCGGTTGGGACCATCACGACGGCATCCGCAAGCACATGACCACCTGCTGCGGTCTGACCGACCGGGCGACCTACGCCCTTGTCGCCGATCTCAAGCAGCGCGGCATGCTGGACGACACGCTGGTGATCTGGGGGGGCGAGTTCGGCCGCACGCCGATGTCGCAGGGGACGACCGACCCCGACGCGGTCGGCCGCGACCACCACATCGCCGGCTTCACGATGTGGATCGCCGGCGGCGGCGTGCGGGCCGGGACCACGTTCGGGGCCACCGACGACCTGGGCTATCACGCCGTCCAAGACCCCGTGCCCGTGCGCAACCTGCACGCGACGATGCTCCACCTGTTGGGCGTCGACCACCGCCGGTTCACGTACCCATTCCAGGGGCTCGACATGAAGCTGACCGGGGTGAAGGAAGCCGAGGTGGTCCGCGGCGTGCTGGCGTAGCGCCGGCGGGCCCGGCGCTGTCATCTCGCCCCGCCCGGCCCCCAAGTGCGGCTCGAAGCGTTCGTACTGGACGATGCGGCCGCCTAGTTTCCAGCCGAATCCCGCGGGGCGAGTGGTGCAATTCGAGCCGCCGCAGAGAAACAGCCGCGGGTCAGGGCGGGTTTGCAGGACGACGTTCTCTTTGCGCAGCGGTCGTTTCTCTCCGAGGCACGACCGCGGGGTCACTCGATCCAGCCGCCCCCCAGTACGCGATCGTCGGCGTAGCAGACGACCGCTTGGCCCGGGGCGACGTGGTGTTGCGGGGCGGGGAACTCGACATGGAGGCGCCCGGCGGCGTCGAGGTTGATGGCGGCGGGGGCCGGGGGCGAGTTGTAGCGGACTTGCACCAGCCCGTGCGCCGGGAGGGCGGCCGGGTCGAGGAGCCAGTTGCAGTCGCGGGCCGTGAGACGCGTGCGGCCGAGGTCGACGCGGTCGCCCAGGACGACGCGCTGCGTGTCGGGTTCGATGCGGACGACGAACTTCGGTTCGCCCAGGGCGATTCCCAGACCTTTGCGCTGACCGACGGTGAAGCTCTCGATGCCTGCGTGCCGGCCGACGACGGAGCCGTCGGTGAGGACGAATTCGCCGCCGGAGGCGGGGGGGGGCGGGAGTGCGTCGCGGGCGGGACGCTGCGGCTCGCTCGGCGGGTAGTCTTGCTTGTCGGCGTGGCGCTGCTTGTAACTGCGGACGAAATCGTCGTAGCGGCCCGAGGTGACGAAGCAGATTTCTTGGCTGTCGCGCTTGGTCGCGACGTCGAATCCCAGGTCCGCGGCGATGCTGCGGATCGCGGGCTTGTCGTACTCGCCCACGGGGAGCAGCATCCGGGGGAGCAGCTCGCGGCGGATGCCGAACAGGACGTACGATTGATCCTTCGCGGCGTCGCGTCCGCGGAGCAGGGTCGCTGCGCCCAATTGCGGGTCGCGCACCAGCCGCGCGTAGTGCCCCGTGGCGACGAACTCGGCCCCGACGGCGTCGGCGTACTCGAACAGTTTGCCGAACTTGATCCAGTTGTTGCACTGGACGCACGGGTTAGGGGTCCGCCCGGCGGCGTACTCGGCGACGAAGTAGTCGATGATTCGAGCGAACTCGCGATCAAGGTTGAGCGCGTAAAACGGGATGCCCAAGCGATCGGCGACGCGACGGGCGTCAGCGGCGTCGGCGGCGGTGCAGCAACCTTGTTTGTGGTCGAGGCGGTCGACGATCGGGAGTTGCGCCGCGGGCGAGTCGCCGCGGCTGGCGTCCGGGGTTGCGCAGGCGACGGGGGACTCGACGCCGTGGCGCATGAAGACCCCCAGCACGTCGTGCCCCTGCTCGAGGAGCAAGTGGGCGGCGACGCTCGAATCGACTCCCCCCGACATGGCCAAGACGACGCGCGACATAGCCGTCGAGTCTAGCAGATCCGAGGGGATTCACCACGGAAGCGCGGCGGGAGGGTTCACGGCGTCTCGAGCGCGTTCAGCGCCGCGTGAATCGCCGCGACGCCGACGGCCGGTTCGCGGCAGGTGAAGTCTTCGCAGACGTACAGGGTCGGCTGGCCGTCGAGCGGCGACTTGCCGGCCAGGAGGTCGGCCAGCGGCGCGGGGGGCGGGGCTCCGTCGGCAGGCGTCGCGGCCAGAACGACATGGGGCAAGTAGCGGCGGCGCAGGTCGGCGAGCGCGGCGGCCGCGGCGCTGGCGTTTCCGCCGTCGGCGAAGACCAGTTCGTAGGTCGGCCCCAGGCGGAGATCGAGCGCCAGGAGCGTTTGCCCCATCGCGGTCGGGGCTCGGTCGAGCATCGCAGCGGCGGCGAGCAGCGCCCGCTCGGCTTGCCGGGCGTAGGCGTCGCGACCGGTGAGCTTGGCCAGCCGCACGAGCGCCGTGGCCGCCATGCCGTTGGCCGCGGGAACGCTGCTGTCGGTGACGTCCTTGGTGCGGGCGATCAGTTGCTCGTGGTCGTCGGCGGTGAAGTAGAAGCCGCCCGCTTGCGGATCGGCGAACCGGTCGATCATCACGTCGGCCAGCGCGAGCGCCTCCTCGACGTACCGCGGCGCGAACGTCGTTTCGTAGAGCGTAATGAGGGCGTTGGCAAGATAGGCGTAGTCGTCGAGGTACGCGTCGAGTTTGGCCCGGCCTTGGCGCCAGGCGTGGAGGAGGCGGCCATCGGGGCGGCGGAGTTCGCGGAGCAGAAAGTCGGCGGCGTGCTGCGCGGCCGCGGCGAATCGCGGTTCGCCGAGCGCGGCGCCGGCGCGGGCCAGCGCGTCGATCGCCAGGGCGTTCCACGAGACGAGCACTTTGTCGTCCTTGCCGGGACGCACGCGCCGCTCGCGAGCGGCGAACAGCTTGGCGCGGCTCGCGGCGAGTTCGGCGGCGAGCGAGTCCGCGTCGCGGTTCATCAGCTTGGCGGCCTGCTCGATCGATCTGGGGAGGTGGAGAATGTTGCGCCCCTCGAAGTTCCCCGCGTCGGAGACGTCGTAGACTCGGCCGAATGTTTCCGCGGCGTCGTCGCCGAGCACGGCGGCGAGTTCGGCGGGTGTCCAGGTGGAGAACAGTCCCTCGTGCCCCTCGCTGTCGGCGTCCTCGGTGCTGTGGAACCCGCCGGCGGGGTCGGTCATGTCGCGGAGGACGTAGTCGAGCGTTTCGCGGACGATGCGTTCGTACCCGGGATCGCCGGTCGCTTGGAACGCCTCGAGGAAGACGCCGGCCAGCAGGGCGTTGTCGTACAGCATCTTCTCGAAGTGAGGGACCAGCCACCGCTCGTCGACCGAGTAGCGGGCGAACCCGCCGCCGAGGTGGTCGTAGATCCCTCCCGCGGCCATGCGGTCGAGCGTGAGGCGGACCATGGCGAGCGACTGCTCGGCGCCGGTCCGCCGCCAGTGCCGCAGGCAGAGTTGCAGGTCCATGGGGTGGGGAAATTTCGGCGCTCGGCCGAAGCCGCCCCAGGTCGGATCGAACGCGCGGCTCAGTTGCACGATCGCCGCGTTGAGTTGCCCGCGGCCGAGTTCGGCGTCGTCGGCCGACGCGCCGCCGGCGGTTTGCAGCTCGGCCGTGATTTGGTCGGCCATCGCCTGGGCCTGCTCGCGACGGTTGTCCCAGGCGTCGGCCACGGCGCGCAGCACGTCGTCGAACCCCGGCATCCCCCCGCGGGCAGTCGGCGGGAAGTAGGTCCCCGCGTAGAACGGTTTGAGATCGGGGGTGAGGAACACCGACATCGGCCAGCCGCCGCGGCCGGTCATCATCTGCACGGCGTTCATGTAGATCTGGTCGAGATCGGGCCGTTCCTCGCGGTCGACCTTCACGGCGACGAAGTGCTCGTTGACGATCGCCGCGATTCGCTCGTCCTCGAAGCTCTCGTGCTCCATGACGTGGCACCAGTGGCACGCCGCGTAGCCGATCGAGAGGAAGATCGGCTTTTGTTCGGTGCGGGCGCGTGCGAGCGCTTCGGGCCCCCAGGGTCGCCAGTCGACCGGATTGTGCTGGTGCTGGAGCAGGTAGGGTGACGACTCGTCGGCAAGACGGTTGGGCATGGCGAGGGGGGAGAGGTCAGGGGACGGAGATCGGAGGATCAGACGTCAGTTTAGAGGGGATGGGGAGCGAGTTGGGACAGGCTTCCGTGAAAGTGCCCTGGTATTTTGCAAATCGGCGCGAATCGGCGGGGGAACATCGCTTTTCGGCGCCCTGCAGCCGTTGGTCGGCGAGCGGGCCTTGCGCCGGCAGAGGTGCGTACGCACAATCGCGCACATTCACGGGCAGTTCTGTTGGCGATCCTCGGCACGGTCCGCGGCTCAAGTTTGTTGGCGGGGCGAGTCGATACCGAGCGATGTCCGGTGCGCCGTGCGCGCTTGGACGCGGGCTTTTCATCGCTTCTCACTTCCCCTCGCGGCGCCGGCGGTGCTGTCATGCTCGACTTTTTCTTGCGGCCGCTCAGGCAACTTGTCCAGACGCTCGTCGGCGACGACTCGCCGCGGCAGGTGGCGTGGGGGTTTGCGCTGGGAATGCTCGTGGGCTGCCTGCCCAAGGGGAACCTGTTGGTGCTGACGCTGGGGATCCTTCTGTGGTCGCTGCGCGTGAGCATTCCTGCGGCGCTCTTGGCCGGGGGGGTGTTCTCGCTGCTGGCGCCGCTGTGGGACGGCGCGGCGCATGCAATTGGTTCGGCGATCATCTCCTCGGAGACGCTGCGGCCCTGGTTCGCCGCGCTGTACCAGGCGCCGCTGGGGCGGTTCACGGGGCTCACGAACACGGCGGTCGTGGGGCAGTTGGCGATCGGGCTGTACTGTCTCTACCCCGCTTACTGGGCCGCCCGGCTGGCGGCGACACGGATTCGACCAAGGATGGCGAAATGGCTGCTCAGCTACCGGGTGATACGCTGGCTCAAGGGAGCGGAGATCGGGGCCCAATTGGGGCTCGAGGCCTAGGCCCCACGTTCGTCGCCGGCGAAGCGGTCGAAGCGGTCGCGATTGCGCTGGCCGAGGCCGCGCGGAAGACCTCCGCAAAACCGAAGCGGCAGGGGCTGCTCCGCTGGGGCTACGTCTTGCCGCGACTGGCGGTTGCGCTCGTCTTGGTCGGGCTGGTTCGGTACGGGCTCGACCCTGCGCTCAAGTGGGGGATCACGGCCAGCGGCGAGGCGGCCTTGGGCGCCAAGGTCGAGATCGGCGAGTTACGGACGACCTTGCGCGGAGGACGGCTGGAGATCCGCGACTTCGCGGCGGCTCATCCGGCGAAGGAGATGCGCAACCTCGTCGAGGCTGGCGCGGGGACCTTTGCGGTCGATGTGGCCGAACTGTGCCGCGGGCGGCTGCGGGTCGTCGACGGGCGCGTCACGGGGATCGCTTTCGACGGCGAACGGACCGTTTCAGGCGCGCTGCCGGCACGCGACAAGTCGGACGCCGACGCCGGGCCGTCGATGTTCGATCCCCTGGTCGACGCCGCGGTCGAGCACGGCGGCGCGTGGTTCGACGACGTGAGCAGCCGGCTGGAAAGCGACCTCGAATCGCAACTGCAGACCCCCGCGGTCGCGCGCGATCTGGAAGCCCGCTGGCCGCAGGAATACGCCGAGCTGCGCGGAGCGGTCGACGACCTGCAGGTACGCGGCAAGCGGCTTGAAACGGCGGCGCGGGAGCTTAAGAAGAATCCGCTGCGGAATCTGGCCGCGACCGAGCGACTGGCGGCCGACGTCGCGGCGATCGATCGCCAAGTGAAGGAGCTCCACGCACGGCTTGAGACGCTGCCCAAGCAGGCCGAGGCGGATCGCAAGGCGATCGACGCGGCCCGCAAACATGACCAGCAGTTCTTGCGCGAGCAAGCCGCCGCGCTCAAGAAGCTCGACGGCGACCAGTTGTCGCGGTACTTGCTGGGGGACGAGGCGCACGGCTACGTAGGGACGACGCTGGCCTGGGTCGAGACGGCCCGGGCGCTTGTGCCCAAGAAACGCCCAAGCGCCAAACCGCCGAAGCAACGGGGCGTGACGGTCGTGTTCGCCGATCGCCCGCGCCCGGCGGTGCTGGTGGAACGGGTCGAGCTGCTGGGATCGGCTCGACTCGACGGCCGGACGCTGGAGCTTGCCGGGCTGCTGACCCACGCGGCGAGCCAGCCGGAGCTGCATCCCGAGCCGGCGCGTTTGGCGCTGCGCGGTTCCGGGGCACAGGAATTTACGCTGGAAGCGACGCTCGATCGGCGCGGCGACGTGGCGCACGACACGCTTGTGTTCCATTGCCCGCAACTGCCGCTGCCGGGGCGCACCCTCGGCAAGGCGGAGAAGATCGCCGTCGAGGTGGCGCCGGGGACGGCGTCGCTGGCGGCGCACATCGAACTGGTCGGCGACCGGATCGAGGGGACGGTCGAGTACCTGCAGGGAACGACCCGGTTGACCGCGTCGACCCCCGCGGTGCGCGACGCGGGGCTGGGGGAGGCGCTCAACGAGTCGCTCGCCAACCTGGCTCGCGTTGAGGCGAAGCTGGTGCTGTCGGGCACGACGCGGCGGCCGCGGGTCGAGCTGACGTCGAACCTGGGTCCCGATCTGGCCGCAGGGTTCGATCGGGCGTTTCGCGCCTACCTGACGGACAAGTCGAACCGGATCGTCGCCAAGGCGCAGGCCAAGGTCGACGAGCAGGTCGCCAAGCTCGACGGCAAACGGCGGGCCGCGCAGGACGAGCTCTTGGCGAAGCTGGGAGACAACCAGGAACTGCTGGCGCAACTGGGGGGTCTCGCCGGGGGCGAACTGCCCTCGATCGTGACGTTGCCGGGAGGCAAGACGGTGTCGACCGACGTGAACGCCGCGGCGGCGGGCGCTCAAGCCAAGGCGACCAAGGCCGCGACCGCGAAGCTGGGCGAGCTGCAACAGAAGCTGCTGAAGTAGCCGTCGTGCGGTGTTGGTTTCAAGACTCGCTACGGGGCAAAGCGCACAGGCGAGGGCGTTCGCGACGCCGGCGGCGACTTTCCTGGGTCTGGCTTCGCGTCCGTTCCGAGTCGCCCTTGCCCAGGGCATGGCAATCGTCGGACGTTGCGACTATTCTGCGGGTCGCATCGTCGTCCTGCTCGTTCGGTTGATCGTCGCCGTGAACCTCAACATCCGCGCCGCCGCCGTTTGTCGTGAGATTGTCGCCGATGCCGAGCGGCTCGGGGTCGCGACCAGCACGCTTCCCGGCGGGACAACGGTGATCGATTGCGGCGTGGAGGCGCCCGGCGGGCTGGCCGCGGGGGCGGCGCTTGCGCGGGTTTGTGCGGCGGACCTTGCGCGGGTCGAGATCGAACCGCTGCGGCGCGGCCCGGCGTCGGCGCCGTTCGTGATGGTGCAAACCGACCATCCGTGGCTGGCGTGCATGGCGTCGCAGTATGCCGGGTGGGAGATCAAGGGCGACGGGTTTTTCGCGATGGGCTCGGGCCCGATGCGGGCCGCGGCGGCGCGCGAGCCGCTGTTCGCCGAGCTTGAGTATCGCGAGTCCGCCGCCGCGTGCGTCGGGGCGCTCGAAACGGACGCGCTGCCGACCGACGAGGTCGCGTGCATGATCGCCGAGAAATGCGGCGTGGCGCCGGCGGGGCTGACGCTGCTCGCGGCCCCCACGCGCAGCTTGGCCGGCACGGTGCAGGTCGTCGCCCGCAGCGTCGAGACCGCGCTCCACAAGCTCCACGAACTGAAGTTCGACTTGAAATCGATCGCCAGCGGCTGGGGCTGCGCTCCCCTGCCCCCGCCGGCGGCTGACAAGCTCGCGGCGATCGGCCGCACCAACGACGCGATCCTGTACGGCGGGGGGGTGACGCTGTACGTGCACGGCGGGGACGACGAACTCGCGGCGATCGGGGCGCAACTCCCCAGCAGCGCGTCGCGCGACTACGGCCGGCCGTTCGCCGAGGTGCTGGCGTCGTACCGGGGCGACTTCTACCAAGTCGATCCCCTGCTGTTCAGCCCGGCGGTCGTGACGCTGGTGAATCTCGCCACGGGGCGATCGTTCACCTTCGGCGAGTTGAACAGCGAGGTGCTGGCGAACTCGTTCGGCGAGACGGCGTAACTTGCGGGAACGCCGCTGCCATGAAGATTGCCGTTTTCACGTCGCCGGAGAGTTGGCACTACCGCGATCTCGTGCGAGCCGCTGGAGAGCGGCATGACCTGGCGACGCTCGATCAGGCTCGCCTGTTGGCGGGGGTCGGCGCGGCGGGGCTGATCATTCGTTGCGGCGATATGTCGCTCCTGGACTTTGACGCCGCGATCGTCCGCGCGATGACCCCCGCGGGGCTGGAACCGGTCGTGCTGCGGATGGACGCCCTTGCGCGGCTCGAGGCGGCAGGGATCCCGGTGATCAACTCGGCCAAGGCGATCGAGGCGTCGATCGACAAGTACCTCGCCACCGCCAAGCTCGCCGCGGCGGGGCTGCTGGTCCCCGAGACGATCGCCTGTCAGACGGTCGACGACGCGCGGGTTGCGTTCGAGGAGTTGGGGGGCGACGTCGTCGTGAAGCCGCTGTTCGGCGGCGAAGGGCGCGGGCTGGTGCGGGTGACCGATCCCGTTTTGGCCTTGCGGGCGTTCACCTCGCTGGCGCGGTTCGAGTCGGCGATCTATCTGCAACGGTTCGTGCCGCACGAGGGGCGCGACTGGCGGCTGTTCGTCGTCGGCGACGAGGTGCTCGGGATGGAGCGCACCAACCCGGACGACTGGCGGACGAACATCAGCCGCGGGGGGACGGGGGCGCCGCTGGTCGTATCGGCGGAGTTGGCCGAGTCGGCCCGTCGTGCGGCGGCGGCGGTTGGCGCCACGGTTGCGGGGATCGATTTCCTGCCGGGCCGCGACGGGCGGGTCTACGCGCTCGAGGTGAACGCCTCGCCAGGGTGGCGAGCGCTGGCCGCGGCGACCGGGAGCGACGTCGCGGCGCGGGTGCTTGCGCATGTTGCGGCGGCGGGGCGCTGAGCCGCAAGCGTCTGAGGACGGGGCTTTCGAGCGGGAGCTTGCGCGGGGAGAATAGGAGGATGAGCGTTGCCGCTGAAACTGAACCTCCCGCCGCGTTGCCGCACGTGAACGTCGCCGATCGGTTGACGCGCATCGCCGCACTGTTGCCGGAGGGAGTCGCCGTGGCTTGCCCCGGGCGCGGCGACGTCGCGGGACGGCGCGAGTATGCGACCTGCACGTTTCGCGAGCTCGACGCCGACGCGACCGCGCTGGCTCGCGGGCTGGTCGACATGGGCGTGACGCCGGGGATGCGACTTGTGCTGCTGGTGCGACCGGGGATCGAGTTCGTGAAGCTGGTGTTCGCCCTGCTGCGATCCGGGGCGACGATGGTGCTGATCGATCCGGGGATGGGGCGAAATCATCTGCTGGAATGCCTCGCCGCGACCGAGCCGCAGGGGTTCGTGGCGATCAGCCCGGCCCAGGCCGTGCGGCGGGTCTACGCTCGGCGATTTCCGCGAGCGCGGCTCAACGTGACCGTCGGCCGACGGTGGTTTTGGGGCGGAGCGACGTATCGCGGGCTGCTGGCCGCGGGTCGGCGGAGTCGAGCCGCGTTGCCGACGACGGCGACCGACGACTGCGCGGCGATCATTTTCACCTCGGGGAGCACCGGCCCGCCGAAGGGGGTGCTGTCGACGCACGGCATGTTCGAGGCCCAGGTGCGCGACATCGCCGCGCGGTACGCCCTGACTCCCGGCGGGGCGGATCTGGCGTGTTTTCCGTTGTTCGGGTTGTTCAACTCGGCGCTGGGGGTGACGACCGTCTTTCCGCGGATGGACTTTTCGCGCCCCGCGACGGCCGACTGCGGCGAGTTGCTGGCGGCGGCCAGCGATTGGCGCGTCACGCAGGCGTTCGCCTCGCCGGCGGTGTGGGACAAGCTGAGCCGGCACTGCGCGGCGACGGGCGAGCGAATGCCGACGTTGCGAAAGGTCTTCTCGTGCGGGGCGCCTGTCCCCGCAGCCGTGTTGCGGCGGACGCTGGGGTGCGTTGCCGAGGGCGCCGAGATGCACACGCCGTACGGGGCGACTGAGGCACTGCCCGTGGCGACGATCGCCGCGAGCGAGGTGCTTGGCGAAACGGCGGAGCGGACCGACCAGGGCCGCGGAGTGTGCGTCGGGCGCCGATTCGACTCGATTGCTTGGAGAGTCGTTCGCATCGCCGACGAGTCGTTCGCGACGCTCGCCGAGACGGACGAGTTGCCCGCCGGCGAAATCGGCGAGCTCGTCGTCCGCGGCGAGCAAGTCTCGCCCGCCTACGTCGTGGCGCCGGGGCGATCGGTCGACGAGGCGAACGCGACGGCGAAGATCCGCACTGGCGCCGCCGTGTGGCACCGCCTGGGGGACGTCGGCTATTTCGACGACGAGGAGCGGTTTTGGTACTGCGGCCGCAAGACGCACCGCGTCGAAACGGCCGCGGGGACGCTGTTCACCGAGTGCGTCGAGGGGGTGTTCAACGTCCATCCGCACGTGCGGCGAACTGCGCTCGTGGGGATCGGGCTGCGCGGCGAGCAGACGCCCGTGTTGTGCGTCGAGCCGACGGCCGCATTTCTCGCAGAGCACGGGACTCGCTATCATGAGGAACCGTATCGACGGCTCGCCGATGAGTTGCGCGCCGTCGGTCGAACCGAACCGTCGCTGGCCGCGATCGAGATAATTCTGTTCCGCGACCGCTTTCCCGTCGACGTGCGGCATAACGCGAAGATCCGCCGCGAGGAGTTGGCGACATGGGCGGCCCGGCGATGCGCCGCGGGCGGGGACGCAGCGGCTCGCGCTGGAATGTTGTCGAACGGTTTCTGAATTCTGACTGCTTGTTGGCGGACCTCTGCCCTCTTGCCTTCCTGCCATGCTCTCTCTCGTCACCGGCGGCGGCGGTTTTTTGGGGGGGGCGATCGTGCGGCGCTTGCTCGCGCGCGGCGACCGGGTGCGGGTTCTGGCGCGGGGAGAGTATCCCGACCTCGCAGCCGCGGGGGTCGAGCTCGTCCGCGGCGACGTCGCCAATCCGCTGTCGGTCGACGCGGCGTGCACGGGGGTCGATTGCGTCTACCACGTCGCGGCGCTCGCGGGGGTGCAGCAGGACCGCCGGCCGTTCGAGCGCGTCAACCTCTACGGTACGCACAACGTGATCGAAGCGTGTCGGCATCGCGGGGCGACGCGGCTGGTTTACGCCAGCAGTCCAAGCGTGACGTTCGCGGGAGAGGATCAGTGCGGCGTCG
The DNA here is from genome assembly GCA_019636345.1 of Pirellulales bacterium. Lineage (NCBI taxonomy): Bacteria > Pseudomonadati > Planctomycetota > Planctomycetia > Pirellulales > Pirellulales bacterium. The sequence goes on from JAHBXQ010000007.1 coordinate 220,720, forward strand.
ACGAGTCGGCGCCGCTGGCCATCGAATGGCTCGAAGCGCATCGCAGTTGGTACTCGGCCTCCAAAGCGCGGGCCGAGGAGGCGGTGCTGGCGGCCAGCGACTCGCAATTGCGAACCTGCGCGTTGCGGCCGCACCTCATCTGGGGACCGGGGGACAATCACCTCGTGCCGCGGCTCGTGGCGCGGGCGCGCAAGGGGCGGCTCGCGCGGATCGGCGATGGCGCCAATGCGGTCGATACGATTTACGTCGACAACGCGGCGGCGGCGCATCTGGCGGCGGCCGACGCGCTCGCTGAAGCGGACTCGCCCGTCGCGGGGCGGGCTTACTTCCTCAGCCAAGGGGAGCCGGTGAACTGCTGGGCGTGGATTGACGAGATCCTGGCCGCGGCCGAACTGCCGCCGGTGCGGCGGACGGTCTCTTACTCGGCGGCATGGCGAATCGGGGCGGCCTGCGAACAGCTGTTTCGACTCGCTCCCCGTCGCGAGCCGCCGTTGACGCGGTTCGTGGCCGCCCAGCTCGCCAAGAGCCATTGGTTCGACATTTCTGCGGCGCGGCGCGATTTGGGATACGCTCCGGGGGTCTCGACGGCCCACGGAATGGAGCGGCTGGGAGAGTGGCTGCGGCTAGGCACTCGCGGGGCGGGCCACTAAAATCGGGCGTTTTGGCATGCTCCGCGGGCTGACGCCGCGCGGCTCGTGCGAGCGAAGTTGTCGCCTTGCGAGCGGCGAGCGCCCCGTCCCCCTGTCCGCCTTCCCCCTTCGATCGGTTTCCCCGTGCTACGCACTCACACTTGCGGCGAACTCGACGCGTCTCACATTGGCCAAACCGTCACCTTGTGCGGTTGGGTCGACTCGTATCGCGACCACGGCGGGGGGCTGTTCGTCGACCTCCGCGATCGGTACGGCATGACGCAGGTCGTGTTCAACCCGCCGGACACCTCGCCCGTGGAGATCGAGGCCTCGAAGCAGTTGCGGGCCGAGTACGTCATCAAGGTCGTCGGCAAGGTGGCCGCCCGGCCCGAGGGGATGGCGAACCCCAAGCTGCCGACCGGCGAAATTGAACTGCGGGTCACCCGGCTCACCCTGCTCAACAAAGCGCTCACCCCGCCGGTGTCGCCCAGCGCGATGAAGCAGGACCTGCCGGGCGAGGACTTGCGACTCAAGCACCGGTACCTCGACCTGCGGCGTCCGGAAATGCAAAAGGTGCTGCTGCTCCGCGACCGAGTCGTCAAAGGAATGCGCGATTACTTCGCCGACGGCGGATTCATCGACGTCGAGACGCCGTGCCTGGGGCGCAGCACCCCCGAGGGCGCCCGCGACTATCTCGTCCCCAGTCGCGTCCATCAGGGGAGCTTCTACGCCCTGCCGCAGTCGCCGCAGTTGTACAAGCAGATCCTGATGATCGCCGGGTACGACCGCTACGTGCAGGTCGCCCGGTGCTTTCGCGACGAGGACCTGCGGGCCGATCGGCAGCCGGAGTTCACGCAGCTCGATCTCGAGATGTCGTTCGTCGACGCCGACGACGTCATGGGCCAGATCGACGGCCTGTGCGCGAAACTCGCCAAGCAGGAGTTGGGGATCGACCTTGCGCTCCCCCTGCCGCGGATGACCTACGACCAAGCGATGGAGCGGTACGGCCACGACGCTCCCGATTTGCGGTTCGGACTGGAGATCGTCGACTGCACCGATCTGGCGCCCGAGAGCGACTTCGGCGTGTTCAAGAACGTCGTCGAGGCGGGGGGCAAAGTCCGGGCGATCAACGCCAAGAAGGGGGCCGAGCATTACAGTCGTCGCGGCATCGACGCCCTGACCGAGTTCGTGAAGGGCTTCGGCGCCAAGGGGCTCGCGTGGTTCCGCTGCGAGGAGGACGGCAAACTGGGCTCGACGATCGCCAAGTTCTTCAGCGAGGAGTTGCTGGCCAAGTTCGCCAAGCGTCTCGACGCCGAACCGGGGGACCTGATCCTGTTCTCCGCGGATCAGTGGGCCGGCACTTGCAAGGTGCTGCACGCCCTGCGCACCAAGATCGGCCGGGAGATGCAACTGTACGACCCGCAGGCGATGCACTTCTCGTGGGTCGTCGAGTTTCCGATGTTCGCGTACGACGAGGAACAAGGGAACTGGGCGGCGATGCACCACCCGTTCACCGCCCCGCTGGACGAGCACGTGCCGCTGCTCTCCGCCGACCCCGGCAAGTGCCGGGCCAAGGCGTACGATCTGGTGATCAACGGCAGCGAAGCGGGCGGGGGGACGATCCGGATCCACGACGCCGAGACGCAGTCCAAGGTGTTCGGCCTGCTGGGGATCGACGCCGAGACGGCGAAGGATCGATTCGGGTTTCTCCTGGACGCCCTGCAGTACGGGGCCCCGCCCCACGGCGGGATTGCCCTGGGGATCGATCGGTGGGTCATGCTGTTCGGCCGCCTGGAGAGTATTCGAGACTGCATCGCCTTCCCCAAGACCCAGAAGGCGACTGACCTGATGACCGAGGCCCCCGGCACGGTCGACGCGAAGCAGCTCAAGGAACTGGCCCTGAAGATCAATCGATGACAAAAATTCGCCGAAGCATTGTAGTCAGCGCTCTCCGCGGAGTCGCGAAGGCTTGGTGTCTGCTGGGAGCCGCCGTTGCCGCTCCCGCGATCGCGGCGGAGTACCCCGAGGTGCTGCTGACCGAGGATCACGCGAAACATTGCCGGGTGCGCCAGGGGGACTCGTTCCCGGCGGTGGAACTGCCGCTGCTCGGGGGCGCCGCGACCCCGCTGGCGAAGCTGCAGGGGGCCAAGGGGACGGTCGTCGTCATCTGGGCGCCCGACCGCTGGATGGCTCGGGCGGCCTTGGCGGATTTGGCGAAGTTGCTGGGGGAGAAGAAGCTCCCCGCGGGGATCGCCGTGGCAGGGATCGCCGTCGGTCAACCGGCCGGCGCCGTGCAGGCCGAGGTCGCCAAGGCGAAGGCCGCGTTTCCGCAACTGCTTGACGAGCGCCGCGAAGTCCTCGCGGCGGTCGGCGAACGACTCCTCCCGCGGATCTACGTCCTCGACGCGAAAGGGCGCATCGTCTGGTTCGACGTCGAGTACGGCGAAGCGACGCGAAGGGAACTGCGGCAGTCGCTGAAGGCGCTGCAGGGTCCGTAGGCGAGTTTCTCCGAAACTCGCCTACGTCGGCGCCTTGGCGCCGTCGAGTTGCTCCCGCCACCGGCTCACGAGTTCCAACGCCTCGCGCGGCGTGAGGCCGTCGGGATCAACGCTGCGGATTTCGTCGAGCAGCGGATGGTCGGCCAGTTCGAACAGGGTGAGCTGGAATTGGCCGTTGCGATGCGCCCGAGTCGGGCCGGCGTGAGGGGCGTCGATGCGACGGTTCCGCAAGGGCGATGAATCGACCCCGCCGGCGTCTGCTTCGCGTCCCCCTGCGGCCTGCCGCCTTTTGCCCTCTTCCAACGTCGCCAGCACCTCCTCCGCCCGGGCGTTGACGCTCCGCGGGACCCCGGCCAGTTTGGCGACGTGGATGCCGTAGCTCTTGTCCGCGGCGCCGGCGACGATTTGGTGCAGAAACACGACTTCGTCCATCCACTCCTTGACCGCGACGTTGAAATTGGCGAGCCCCGGCAGGTCGTCGGCCAGTTGCGTGAGCTCGTGGTAGTGCGTAGCGAACAGCGTTCGGCAACCAACGACGTCGTGCAGGTGCTCGACCACCGCCCACGCCAGCGACAGCCCGTCGTAGGTGCTCGTGCCGCGGCCGATCTCGTCGAGGATCACGAGGCTCCGGGCCGAGGCCGTGTTGAGGATCCGAGCCGTCTCGGTCATCTCGACCATGAACGTGCTGCGGCCGCGGGCGAGGTCGTCGCTGGCCCCCACGCGGGCGAAAATGCGGTCGGCGACTCCGATCGTCGCGGCCCGCGCCGGGACGAAGCTCCCCACCTGCGCCATCAGCGCGAGGAGCGCCGTCTGGCGAATGTACGTGCTCTTGCCCGCCATGTTGGGGCCGGTGATGAGCAGCAGCGAGGGACGGGGGACCAAGCGCGAGCCGGCAGCCGACGGATCGCCGCTGCCGGTTCCTTCTCGCTGCTCGTCCTTGGCGGCGCGTCCCTCGCACCGGCAATCGTTCGGCACGAACGTCCCGTCCGGCTCAGTGACGTCGAGCACCGGGTGGCGGCCCGCGTCGATCTCGAGTATCGGCTCGGCGACGATCGTCGGCCGGCAGTAGTTGCGACTGCGGGCCAACTCGGCGAGCCCGACCAACACGTCGACCTCGGCCAACGCCTCGCTGGTCGCTTGCAGCCGTCGCGCCGCGGCCGCGGTCAGTTCGCGCAGCTCGACGAACAGGTCGTACTCGAGGTCGATCGCTCGCTCCTGCGCGGCGAGCACCTTCTCCTCGTGCTCCTTGAGTTCGGGGGTGACGTAACGCTCGGCGTTCTTGAGCGTTTGCTTGCGGATGAAATCGGCGGGGATCTTGTCGCGGTGGGCGTGGGTCACCTCCAGGTAGTACCCGAACACGTTGTTGAAGCCGACCTTGAGCGACGGGATGCCGGACCGCTCGATCGCCTCGACTTGGTATCGGGCGATCCACTGTTTGCCCCCTTTGGTCAGCTCGCGCTGTTGGTCCAGCTCGGCGTGGCAGCCGGGGCGAATGAAGCCCCCCTCGCGGCTGGTGAGCGGGCAGTCGTCCTCGAGGGCCGCGTCGAGCTTGGCGCGAAGGTCCCCGCACAGATCGATCCGCGACTCAAGCTGAACGAGTCGCGCCGCGGTGCGGCCCGTGAGCTTCGCCTTGAGCTTGGGGAGGGCGCGCAGCGTGCGGGCGACGAACGCCAGATCGCGCGGGGTCGCCCGACCGGTCGTCACGCGGGCGAGCAACCGCTGCATGTCGTAGATCGAGCGAAGCGATTCGCGCAAGTCGTCGGTTAGCGGGGCGTCGGCGACGAACTCGCCGACCGCGTCGAGCCGGGCGTCGATCGCCGCGGGGTCGGTCAGCGGGCTGGCGAGCCAGTCCCCCAGCATCCGCGCGCCCATTGAGGTCGCCGTGCGGTCCATCACTCCCCACAGCGATCCCTCGCGGCGGCCGTCGCGAATCGTGGCGGTGAGCTCCAGGCTGCGGCGGGTCGCTTCGTCGATCTCGAGCCGCGCGGTCGAACGATGGGGGACGAGCCGGTCGACGTGGGCGAGGGACGATTTCTGCGTCTCGACAAGGTACTCGAGCACCGCCCCCGCGGCGGCGAGCGCCGGCTCGTCCCCGGCGCCGAAGCCGAACCCGTCGAGCGAATGCGTGCCGAAGTGCTTGGCCAGCGCGGCCGCGGCCGTCTGCCGGCCGAAGGCCCACGCCGGGCGTTTGGTGAGCAACCGGCCTTCGGTCCAGGCGAGGGGGAGTTCCGCGGCGTCGTCGCGGACCACGAGTTCGACGGGGGCGATCCGCGCGAGCTCGTCCCCCAGTTTGTCGCCGGGGACGACCGCGGCTTCGAACCGGCCGGTCGAGACGTCGATCCACGCCAGTCCGACGGGATCGCTCGCCAAGCCGCACGCGCGAGCCAAATTCGCCGCGTCGCCCGACGCATGCGGCTTAGCTCCCCCGGCGCCCGCGATAGCCAGCAAATAGTTCGCCGCGCACGGGTCCAACAGCGCATCATCGGTGACGGTGCCGCGGCTGACGATTCGCGTCACCTCGCGTTTGACGATCCCCTTGGCGTGCCGAGGGTCCTCCATCTGCTCGCACACGGCGGCCCGCAGCCCGGCGGCGATGATCTTGGCCAGGTACCCGTCGAGCTGATGATGCGGAAACCCCGCCATGGGGATCGGGTTGTCCCCCTTGTCGCGGCTGGTGAGCGACAGGCCCAGCACGCGGGCCGCGATCCGCGCGTCCTCGTGAAACAGTTCGTAAAAGTCCCCCATCCGGAACAACAGCAGCGCATCGCCGGCGGCCGCCTTGGCCTCGGCGTATTGCTGCATCATGGGGGAAAGGGGAGCGGACATACGGAAGGCGGAGCGAGGAATTGCGGGGGGAACTGCCGGAGTCTCGAAGCGCACCGATTCTCGCCCCTTGTCCCTCGACTCTCAACCCTCCTGCGCAACAACCGAGCCGCGCCCCTGGCGGGACGCGGCTCGCTCGAAGTGCTTGGCTTTGACGAACTGACGGCTTACATCTTGCCGATCTTGGCGATCAGGTCGGCGGTGCGGCAGCTGTAGCCCCATTCGTTGTCGTACCACGACACGATCTTGGCCATCGTCCCGTCGATGACCTGGGTCCAATCGGCCGCGAAGATGCTGCTATGCGAGTCGCCGATGATGTCGGTCGACACGATCGGGTCCTCGGTGTAGGCGAGGATCCCCTTCATCGGCCCTTCAGCGGCCGCCTTGATCGAGGCGTTGATTTCCTCGGCGGTCGTCTTCTTGCCGAGATTCACGGTGAGGTCCACCACGCTGCCGGTGACGACCGGCACCCGCAGGGCGATGCCGGTCAGCTTCCCCTTGAGTTCGGGAATCACGAGCCCGACCGCCGACGCGGCGCCGGTGCTCGTGGGGATGATGTTCATCGCCGCGGCCCGGGCTCGATACGGATCGGCGTGGGGCAGGTCCTGCACGTTCTGGTCGTTCGTGTAGGCGTGGACCGTGGTCATCAGGCCCGTGACGATGCCGAACTTGTCGTTCAACACCTTGGCGACCGGGGCCAGACAGTTGGTTGTGCAACTGGCGTTGGAGATGCACTTCAGTTCCGGGGTCAGCTTGTCGTCGTTGACCCCCAGCACGCACGTCAGGTCGGCGCCGTCCTTGGCCGGGGCGCTCAGGACGACCTTCTTGGCGCCGGCGTCGAGGTGGGTGTCGTACCCCGGCTTGCCGTTGCCGGCGCGGGCGGCGAACACCCCCGTCGACTCGACGACCACGTCCACGCCCAGGTCGCCCCAGGGGCACTCGGCCGGATTGCGGATGGCGGTCGCCTTGATCGCCTTGCCGTTGACGTACAAATTCTCGGCGTCGTGGCTCACCTCGCCCGGGAACCGGCCGTGCGTGCTGTCGTACTTCAGCAGCGTGGCGAGCATCTTGTTGTCGGTGAGGTCGTTGATCGCGACCACCTCGAACTCGCTGCCGCGGGCGATCAGGTTGCGGAAGGTCAGACGCCCAATGCGACCAAATCCGTTGATACCGACGCGAATTGCCACGACAGAACTCCTTCGACTTGCAGAAAAATGGCTGGCAGAAAATACGGTTGTTAGCGGGAGCGCGACGTCGCCGCCGACGGGCGAGACGCTCGTCGCCGAGGCGGGACCCGCGGGACTGCCACGGCCGGGCGGAGAGCCCGGCCGGAGCCGCGGGCGGCGACAGGCCGCGACCCCGACAGGGCGATCGCGGCGGAGCGTTTCGCGGTCCAGCAACGGCGATTTCGGAGCGCCGGCGCCAGTGCCGGCCTGCTGGAGAAGGCGCCCGAGCCGCCGATTATACTGCCGGCCCGAGCCCCCGCCAACCGGCCGAAAACGGGGGGAGAACGGCCCGAACAACGCCCCGGAACAGCGGACTTCGAACCCGTCGGGCCGCGCCCCTCTGCCAGTCCGGCGTGTCCTGACCTTGATTTCCCTCGCCGATGCTCGTGGCGATGACCGCTGTTCGTCCCGCGCGGATCACCCAGCGCCGCGGTCGGGCGTTCCGAGCCAGAGGGTGGTGCGCGTCCATGACGGCTCGTGCTGCACCCGGGGTGCGTCGCCATGGCAAGTTCGTCGCCCGCAGGCTAGTCTGTCTTCCCGCACGCGCCGCACCCACGGAGCCGCCGAAGCCCCGCCGCGGCCCGCCGCGACAACGCCGGCCGAGTGGCGGAATAGGCAGACGCTCTGGACTTAAAATCCAGTGGGGGGCAACCCCCGTGCGGGTTCGAATCCCGCCTCGGCTAATGACTTACGTCGATTCGGGAGGCCCCTCTAACGGGGGGCTGTAACCTAAAATGTAACCTTGGCGCGCCTCCGCGCCCGCCGAATTCGCCTCGAAAATGCTCCGCGCCACGGTGAGCGCGTTCCTGCCGACGTAGTACCGCATCGTCGTCTCGATCGAGGCGTGCCGCATCAGCTCCTTGAGGACGTGCGGCATGACCCGCAGCGCCCACCGCTCGCCGAACGAGCGGCGGAGATCGTGGGCGGACGCGAACTTCTCGCGTTTCCCCTGTCCCCCCCCGCTCACGCGGACGTCCGCGGCCTTGCCAATGGCCGAGATCATCCGCCCCGCCCAGTTGACGTCGACCGGCCGCGAGATCCTGCGGCCCCGGGCGTGAAAGACGTGGCCCGTTCGCCGCTCGGGGGGCGTCTCCAGGAGAAACGCCCCGAAGTCGGGCGTGATCGGCAGCAATCGATCCTGGTTACCCTTTTCGAGCGCCGCCGGGATGTGCAGGAGGGGAAACTCGTGGGTCAGATCGACGCGGAGCAGGTCGTCGTCCGTCCAGCTCAGGTTGAGCGCCTCGGAAAGCCTTAGCCCCGACAGCCACAGTCCCTGCAGGAGTCTCCGCCAATCGGCCGCGGCGGCCTCGCCGACGATCTCGGGCGTTTCTCGCAGCATGCGGTCGAACTCAGCCGCCGTGATCGGGCGGCCCTTCATGACAATGTTGTTTCTGGATCGCGGCGGTTTCTCGATCACCGGTGCGGCGACCAAGAGGTCCATGCGGACCGCCCACCTCAAGGCCGCTTTGAGGTGGGCTAGGTTGCTCTTAATCGTCGCCTCTTGCTGCGATTTGCGCATTTCGGCTTGCAGTTTCGAGATCGCCGACGATGTCACATCGCTTAATCGCCGAGGGCGAAGCACGCGTTCAATGAGATTGAAGAGGGCCTGGATCTTACCGAACGTGCCGTCCGCCAAGCCGGGGAGATACTCCTGTTCGTAGCGTTCGCGAAACTCGTCCCAGGAGATCTTGACCGCGGGGCGGAACCGACCCTCCCGCAATTCGGCCTCCCAGCGCGCCGCTGCTCGCTCGGCTTTACGGCGGTTGGACGTCTCTGCAGACTTCGTGACATGCTTCCCAGTCACGGGATCGACGTACCGCAGGACAAGATTCCTGCGATCGCACGCCTTGACGACGATTACTTTGAAAGATGTTTCATCCATTGGTACTAACGGGACTGCGACCAATATCGGTCGCGGAATGGGAATGCGGGGGAATACTCGAATCCCCGATGGGGCGACGCGGGCGCCAATCTCACTCCTGCGGACTGCCCGCGGCGCCCGACTCGGCGGCGAGGAACCGCATGATTTCGCGGCCGTGCAGGTACCGGCGCTTGCCGGAAGCGAGGACTTGAAGCCCCCGCCGACGCGCGGCCCGGTAGGCCGAAAGCGACCACCCAAGGCGGAGGAGCGCCTCGTCGAGCCGATACACCTCGAGACGCGAGATGACGCCGGGAACAGGCTTCCCGGGGTGGTCTGGGGCAATGGAAGGGCTTGGGGGCGTGCGGGACATCGCGGCGGACTCCGTTCGGAATTGGGTCTCCAATCCAGAAGGGAATGCCGGATAGCCGTTCGTCAGAATTTTCTTGCCTGCGATCCCGAGGCCCCGATCCGCAGGTCCTCGGCGATCTAGTCAGGTCAGCCGAGCAAGTCGAACTCAACTTGCCGAGGCCGCGGAGGACTCGGCCGGATCAAGAGGGGACGATTCAACCGTCGGGGCGAGGGCGGCAGCTCGTCCGGTGAGACCTAGACGCACGGGATTGGCCGCGATGGTTGGGACGGAGACTCCGCGCCCAGCCATGGGGGTCTCAAGATCCGCCAGGGGGACCGCTTCCCGGCCGGCCGGGCGGGTCTGCAATTGGCCGGAGCCGGACTCTGCCGGACCAGCGGGGCAGGCTGAGGGCATCGCTTCGAATCAGTTTACGGCAATCAATCGCTCGATTTCAGCTTCACTCACGAAGCCAGGGTCGAACTCTGCCTGACACGACCTGCACGCGATCAAAATCTGCGGTAGTCCCTCGTCGCTCCTTACAGGAACGATCGTCAAGTCGGGCTCGGAACACCCGCAGCGCCAGTCACGACTATTCGCCAATCGCTGCGCGACATCGTTCGCCAGCTCGTCGTCCTTCGAGGAGTGCGCCGCTGGCGAGCTGCCGATCGCCGCCATCTCCTCGATCGGCGCCTGGGAGGCTCGGGCTCGCTTCCGCAGCCGATCAGTTTCTCGTCGGCTCCGCGCAAGGGTGCCGTAGAATTTCAGCAGCAGATGGAGCGTGGCGATCGTTTCGGTCGTGGGCGCCGTGATCAAATGACTGAGCGCGCCTCCCAAAACTCCAACTTCTCGGCGAGCAGAATGAGCGGCCAGCACAAGACATAATCTTGTCCGGAATAAAGCAGGGCATGCACTTCCGCCTCCCGCTCGCCGAGCGGAGGATCAATCGCGCGTGCAACGTCCGCCATGAGGACCTCGACGCACTGCCCAACGAATTCGTACGACGCGAACCCGAGTTCAACGAGTTCGCCTCGAACGGCCTGCCTGGCTGTCGAGGGCTCCATGTCTCAGGGCCAGCGCGCACTCTAGGCAA